>NZ_JBHVQU010000202.1:0-6478 GCF_042886655.1 Peribacillus sp. NPDC058002
ATATACATATATATCAAATTATATATAATTTTATGAATTTAAAGTTAAGTGAATGGACTTTGTAAGGAGGAAATTCAAGAAAAGCTAAAGGATTATATTCATAGGAGGGAGAACTCTTTCCGGAAACATAGGACTTGCAAAAATCCCCTATAAAAAAGGTAAACTCGGAAAATGATTATCTACATTTTTCGTTTAGGTTTTTACATTGTCCTTCTGCTGTACTTAAACTCTTAATGCATGATTAACATGTTTTGTTTCAGAGGATATTTTTTAAAACTGCAGAAAATGAAATGATTGTATCTGAACCTATTTTTTTAAATATCTTAATTGAGGGGTTAGTATTATGCAAAAAGACAAACGTACTTCATTGACCGATGGAATGTTTCTTTCTTTAATGAAGTCATCACTGAAAGGAATCTCTCAAGTCATATTGATTGAGAATGCTGTTACTGGTTTCATTATCCTAATGGCGATCACGATTTATTCTTATCCTTTAGGGATCATTACTCTATCTTCCTCAATCATAGGAATGCTAATCGGAAAACTGGGAGGTGCTAATGAAAACATTGTGAATTCAGGTTTATACGGATATAACTCCGTGCTAACAGGCATTGCACTAACATTGTTTTTAACTGGACCCTCTCAGTGGTTCATCGCTTTAGTTGGAGCTGCTTTAGCGGCAATCTTTTCCGCAGCAATGATGCATTTCATGAGAAACACGGGGATTCCCATCCTTACATTCCCTTTTATCATTCTGACTTGGTTTATGTTGCTTGCATCTTACAAGTTAAAGGCTTTCCAGTTAAGTCCGGGACTAGTTCCTCAAGACTTATCACACTGGACCTTAAATATCTCTGGAAAGGTTAATTGGCTGGAAGGGAGTTTTAATGGGATAGGGCAAATTTTTTTTCTGGATAGTACCTTAGCTGGCATTCTATTATTTATTGGCGTATTTTGGGCCGGATGGAAATATGGCCTTTTTTCCATTTTAGGTAATGCGTTTGCATTACTCATATCATTCGTACTTGGAGGGGAACACTCTTTAATTATCTTGGGGCTTTATGGCTACAATGCGATTTTAACCAGCATTGCCGTATCTATAGTTTTTAAAGAGGGCCATAATCGATTTGCGCCTATATCAGGAATCATCGCAGCTTGTGTGACAGTACCCTTAACGGCAAGTGTAGCTACCTGGCTTTTACCCTATGGACTTCCAGCCCTGACAATGCCTTTCGTACTTAGTACCTGGCTTTTCCTAGGCGCGAGAAAAGTCCTTCCTAGGTTGTAATCAATTTGACTTTTGAGAATGGGCATTACTTCCAAAGACAGCTGCCTTTGCAACATTAAGTAACCATCTGGAAATCTAAGTGATCCTCATGTTATGGCTTGGCCAAAAGAAAGAACTGCCTTAAAAGGCAGTTCCGATTTTAAGATAAGGAAGACGTTATTTCTCAACTTTCACTGACGTTTTTTCCTGATCCATTTCTATACCATTCAAGATGACTATTCAGACCCCATACTCATGACTTTCAACAAATGGGATGAGAATATCAGGTCCTTGCTTGCTTAACGTATCATCAAAATGTTGGTGGCACCTGCCGAATGTTTGACTGTTCGGTTTGAGCTTTCCATTCTCCCTGACGGAACTCTTTTTCCCACTTCGAAACGACAATACAAGCGAGAACATGTCCTGGTGTATTACAAGCAGTACGTGCCATATCCAGCACACGGTCAATTCCTGCAATAATTGCGACGCCTTCTGCAGGAAGCCCTACTGCTGAGGCGGTAGCTAAAAGGACAACTAGCGAACCGGATGGAACAGCGGCGATTCCTTTTGAAGTTGCAACAAGAACCCCCATTACAATCAACTGTTGGCCAAAATCCATCGGGATGCCATATGCTTGTGCCAAGAAAATAGAGCAAACTGAAAGGTACAATGTCGAACCATCACAATTCAGTGATAGCCCAGAAGGAATAACGAATGAAACAACGCGTTTCGAACAACCGTATGCTTCCATTCGTTCCATTAACTGAGGCAGAATCGTTTCCGTACTTGTTGTAGAAAAAGCGATAAGGAACAAATCCCATACCATTCGAAACACTTTAAAGTAAGAAATCTTCAAGAACCAACCAATTATTGGGAATAAAACGAAAATAACGATAGCAAGCCCAAGATACACAACCCCAATCAACTTTGTCATAGGGATTAAAAGGGCAATGCCATACTGACCTACAGAGGCTGCCATGAGAGCGAGTACACCAATCGGTGCCGTTACCATCACCATTTGTGTCAGTTTAAACATGATATTTGCAACTGATTCCATAAACTTCATAGCCGGTTCTGACTTTTTGCCAATTGCTCCAGCAGCTGCACCAAATAAAATAGCGAAGAATATAACGGCTAATAAATCACTTTTTGCCATCGCATCAACAATGTTGCTTGGTATGATATTAACAAGCATCGTTTTAAAATCGACAACCTTGGTAACGCTTTCATTTAATTGTGTGATATCCTTTTGAGCAAGATGGGATAAATTGAGCCCAGCACCAGGCTTTAAAACGTTAACCAGGATAAGACCTATACCTAGAATCAGAGTGGTAATAAATTCAAACCAAATAATTGTTTTAAGTCCCAATGAACCCATTTTTTTCATGTTTCCGTCGCCTGATGACCCAATGACGATAGTGGTGAAAACAATAGGCACAACAATCATTTTAATAAGATGAATAAAAGCGTCTCCAATCGGTCTTAAGGATTGGCCAAGTACAGGAAAAAAATGTCCGATAAGTGCTCCAATAAACAGTGCTATTAATACTTGAAAAGCAAAAAACTTTTTCATACGTTGTCCTCCCTGAACGAAAGATTAATAGCCTCATCACACAATTTGTCAATAAATAGATCATTCCATTCTCATTTGACTATTGAATGAGAAAGTAGAAATGGCCTTTAAAAATTGAATTTACATTTCCATTGACAGCCTCCCCATTTAAAAATATTTGTAAATATACCAAATACTGTATCACTTTTTCATGATTCAGTAAAATACAGAATTACTATAAAGTTATAAGAATCAATTATTAATTCCATTGAGATCTTTTATTGTTCCTTAATCAGCTAACGCACCCGTTAGTTTAGATGACCACAATGGCACATTTCCATTGCAGAATGAGAAAAATTTCTTAAACATGTATAACCCTGTCCTAAAATTAGGACAGGGTTACCATAAAGCTGTTTAATTGTTGATTAAAACACAATGATGTTACTTTTGCGATATCTGAATAAGGTTGCCGCATGTATCGTCGAAGACAGCTATTGTGACTTCGCCCATTTTTGTCGGCTCCATAGTAAACTTCACGCCGTTTTCCAATAATCGTTTGTACTCTTCATGAATATCTGCAACGCCAAACATTGTTGCCGGGATGCCATCTGCAAATATCTTCTTTTGATACTCCTGTGCGGCAGGATGCTCATTCGGTTCGAGTAAAAGCTCGGTACCGTCATGAGCTTCGGGAGAAACAAGCGTGATCCACCTGAATTTCCCCATTGGAACGTCTTGCTTTTTTACAAATCCCAGTTTTTCTGAATAAAATTCCAGTGCCTTGTCTTGGTCTTGTACGAATATGCTGGTAACAATGATTTTCATAATGTTTTACCTCCTTTGATATTTGTGACGCATGGTGCTGTGCTAACAATCCGCTGCAAGCAAAACGGACCAACACGATTGCCAGAAGTCTTGTTCCGTTTTTATAAAATTACTCGATCCATCCTTTTAGCAAATTTTTAAGTGGTTCGTTGTTGAATATAACTACTCGATACTTTCCCTTTCGTTTTGATTTTACGAGCCCTGCATCTTCCAATACAGAAAGATGTTTAGCTATTGCTTGTCGCGAAATGGAAATGTCGTGCTTCATAATGAGACGTACCGTAAGTTCATACAACGTCAGTTCGTTGCGTTCGGATAGTTCGTCTAATATAAGCCGCCTAGTCGAGTCTCCAAGTGCTTTGAATATAGCGTCTTTGTCCCAATTCATATATCGAGTATAAGCAACCCAAAGGTTGCCTGTCAAGTACAAGCAACTGTATGGTTGCATGACAAAGGAACCGTATCATGACTCTTAACAAGTTCAAGTCACATTATTATAGTTTTAACCATTTTATAAATTTAATGACAAAAAATGCATGAATCCTCATTGGATCGTCACACTAGTTAAATTTATAAGCACCTGCCCGGTTCATTCCATTAGAAAAAGGCTGCCGCAGCAACCCTTGTAGTTAATAATCCAGTTTAAATTTGAAAGGATTGCATCAAACATTCTTCATCATCTATCATTTTCTTTTTTTCTTCAAAATCTATTTTCAGCTCACTAAAGATCTTTCTCCAAAATATAACGGCAGGAATATTCTTGGCTAATTCAACAACAAAGTAGCAACCCTTTTTTTGTTTAAACAATTCCTTTAATAATGCAATGGCCATACCCTTTCTTCTATATTTTTTCAAAATAAAAATATCATTGATGCTGTAATCATATTCCTTATTTAAAAACGGCCTTTCCAATAGTAATAAAAACCCTACAATCATCTTATCTTTTTTCAAAAAATATGGTGTTAACCCTTCCCTCTTCAAAATCAATTCAAATGAATCAAATTCGAATGAACCATCTGATGATATGTCTAAACCCTCGGTATACTCCGAAAGGTCATGTAAATAAAGGGAATATAAATTCTTAAGAATATGCTTTTCATCTGTGGAAATTTGATTTAAGGAAACAGTCATTGTTATACCTCTTTTACATTTAATCAAACCTCTTAATTATTTCGACATAAACTTTCATTTGCCCTTCATGAACTAACCTGCCCCCTTAGTGCCATAAGAAAAAGCTGCCTTAAAGACAGCCCAGATCTTCAGCAAACGCACCCGTTAGTTCAATAACCAAGTATCAAACTATATTTCATGTCATACAAACAACATTTCCTGTATCTTGTAGTATTGTGGCCTTACCCTTTGTAGCGTTGGTGAACGTGCTAGTGATGTCAGTACGCTTCCCTTCATCTGAAAAAAAGGAAGTTGTAAAATTCAATGCTAGTAAATTATACAAAAATATTTAAATATAAATTTATTTACGAAACTTTTCAAACAAAATGCTACCCATTGAGAATGAGTAGCAAGCATTAAAAGTTATTTAAAAATAATTTGTAGTTTTCCATATACTTTTCCAGAGGAATATCCATCTTTCACATCAACATAAAATTTACCAATTTTCATACCTGTGAATACTGTACTTCCACCTGCTAAACTATGATAGCCAGTGCACTTTCCAGTACTCGCATTGCAAAGACGAGCCCATAAGTTACTATAATTAGTCAATAACACACTTCCAGAAGCGGTCTTTAAATAAATGGGGGAAACTAGTTCCACCTCTAAGTCACTACCTTTGTTAGGATTTCCAATTTCTCCATCCCATTTTCCATCTTCTGTTTGAAAAGAATACTGAGGAACACTTGCTTGAGCAGTAGAAGTACTAAATACCATTCCACCTACCAGAACTAACACAAAGGTACTTAAGATTGAAAATAAGCTTTTTATGTTATTTCCTCCTCCAATCTTTATCCCTTTTATAATATCAAAATGGACTAATTATTCAAATAGTTAAAAATAACCAAATATTCCTATTCCAAACATCTTTTGGTTGCGTACTCTTCATCCAGTTAACGAAATTGTTGTACGGTTATGTTTTTAATTTTCGTTATTAGATAGGTATTCTGCTACATCTTTTGGAACTTTAAAATGCAAATTTAGTTTCTTGGTTTTAAATTCGATATAAGGACTGTCTTTATATGTAATAATTGTGGCGATTTGTTTAAGTTCCTTTTTAACAGTAATAGGCTCTCCAAGTTTGACTGTATCCTCTTGGTACATCTTATAAATATACCCTTTAGTCGAATTTGAAGGAATATCCACAATACTCCATTTATCAACTTCAAGTGTATTAACAAATTCATTTACATCTTCTTGGTTGTCTATAACGTTTAAAACCAATTCCGGATTTTCTTCTGACGATACTTCTATCTTTTGGGATTTATCAAGCCCAGGGTCTTCTTTCAAGTCTTCTTTTTCTATGCTGCATCCGAATAAAAATATAGATACGCTAAAAGCAAATATAAATTTCATACAAACTTTTTTAATAATTGTCGCCCTCCCTCCAAGAAACAGAACCATACACTCATTCGCTAAACCAAGAAAATTTTAACATTTATTGATTATTATTACTATACCTCTACAGTCTAAATTAATATCGGTCTTAAGCCTTAGATTATACAAATAATAAAACCAAACTATAAATTAATTCACTTAAACGATCCTGCCCCTTTAGTGCCACAAGAAAAAGAGCTGCCGAAGCAGCTCCCTTATTAAACTTCCGCCCGCCCTGCGGAAAGCGAGCATCTGGAGGGGAAATCAACCACACCGCACTACTTGGT
>NZ_JBHVQU010000203.1:0-6385 GCF_042886655.1 Peribacillus sp. NPDC058002
GTATGACAGAAATCGGTCAAACCTTATTAAAAATGAATGAGTCTGCAGCACGATTAGTGATAGTAGGCATGACAACCGGACCAGAAAAACCTCATTATATGGAATTGAAGCAACGAGGATATACGATCAATTTAAGAAAGCGGGATTACATACACATCTTGAATGTTTTGTATCAACTTGGAATACTGGCGGACTGTAAGATCGTTAAATTGAAAAGTAAAAAAATCTATTCCACCCATGAAGAAATGATGCGCGATAATACGACTAAAATTCTCGACGAACATTTTTCCTATGATGAAGTAAAAACGATCCTTAATAAATATGTGGTGGAAAAAGAAGGAGTATTCGAATACGAATATCCGTTTCATGCAGCTTTGATGTATTGGAATCCGCGGAGAAATTAACTATTCCAGTCCAATTTCCCCTGAATTCATTATCTTCTTTTTTAAGGTCCTTCAGGAAAAAGGTATTTTTTCTGAAGGATATTCGCAAAATAATAGTAAGAAGGCTACAAAACATCGATGGGAAAACGGAGTGTGAATGATACATGAAAGAAATATCCGAAAAGAGATTTTGTGAAACATGTAAAAAAGAGACCGTACATACAGTAACTCAAGATGCATTAGAAATAGAATATTCCTGTAATGAGTGCGGTCAGCACCAAGACATTTTCAAGACATTTTTTTAGAAAACATTCTAACGGAATTCGCAACCGGACTTTTGCTGCAACCGAAGAAGCTTGACTAAAGTCATGTTTCTTTGGTATTTCGACATGACCTCCCCTAATGGAAAGACTCCCCTCGAATTCTCCGATATTTTTAAATGTTTTTTCCCTTACTTAAAACGGAACGAAAATCGACCGCCAATTACTTTCTCAATGATGGGATAATCCAAATAAAAAGACACCACTCTGGTTGTGAGTGTTGTCATTTGGTTTGAAAAGATAGTGTTTGCATTCTATTATTCTTGGCTTTTACTTTCTCCGTTGACGAGACCATCAACACTGAGTCTTACGCCATGTGGTGGAGCAATTATGAAATCAATTAAAAAATGCAGCGATAAAACTTTCTTATTGATATTTCAACGGCATGCAATATGTGATATATTGCATATTATATATTGGTATTTCAAGGAGGTAAAGCCGTTGGTGCATTCAAATTCAACACCAAAAATCAAACGTACTTCTGTACGTGAAGAAGCATATATGATATTGCGGGATTGGATTGTACAGGGAATCCTAACACCAGGCCAACAATTACGTGACAAAGAATTAGCTGAACAATTGGGAGTAAGCAGAACTCCCATTAGAGAAGCACTTTTAAAGCTTGAGGATGATGGATTTGTAGAGACTAAGCCTAGCCGTTCAACTATTGTTTCCCCTATTCAATTCGAAGGGGTATTAAACATATATTCCATTGTTTGGACACTGGAAAAGTTGGCTATGGAACAGGCTTTTGATTTCATTGAAGAAAAACACTTAATTGAGATGGAAGCCATCAATCATGAAGTGAAAAAAGCAATCGACGCGGGAAATCAAATAGTGGCCGTTCAGAAAGATGATGACTTTCACTCCATTTACATCAACCTTTCTACAAATGATGAATTAAAGCGGATTCTATCAGGACTCAAACAAAAACTTATACGGATAGAACTGTTTTATTTTAATCAGGTTAGTGATGTTCATCTTTCCGTTGATGAGCATGATAGAATCATACAGGCATTAAGGAATGGAAATTCCACTATGGCGCTTAATATGATAGAAAAGAATTGGAAAGAAAGTTATTTTAGGATTCAAGCCCATTCGAAACGTATAAAAAGCGGGGAAGATAAATATGAGTGATGATACTTTAGTTGCTATGTCAACTTCAAGAAATAAAGGGATTGCACTAGTACTGACTGGCGCTGCGTTATGGGGAGTATCAGGAACGGCAGCTCAATATTTATTTCAGCATCAAGGTTTCAGTCCTGAGTGGCTCACTGTTGTGCGCTTGTTGCTTTCTGGAATCATCTTATTAGGCGTCGCATATAAGAACGAAAGACTGAAAGTTTTTGAGATTTGGAAAACTAAAAAAGATGCGTTTCAAATTATCCTTTTTGCGATTCTGGGAATGCTTGCTGTCCAATACACATATTTTGCAGCGATTGAACATGGCAACGCAGCCACCGCTACAGTCCTTCAATACTTGGCGCCGGCCCTGATCACTTGTTATTTAGCCATTCATTCCAGACGTCTTCCAAGCATTACTGTGAGTGTAGCAGTGATCATAGCGATTTTAGGAACTTTTT
This sequence comes from Peribacillus sp. NPDC058002, assembly GCF_042886655.1. Classification (NCBI taxonomy): domain Bacteria; kingdom Bacillati; phylum Bacillota; class Bacilli; order Caryophanales; family Bacillaceae; genus Peribacillus; species Peribacillus sp. NPDC058002. The sequence continues at coordinate 2,287 of NZ_JBHVQU010000203.1, forward strand.
TGCTTGTGACAGGAGGTAGCATACATACACTTTCCATTTCGGGGTGGGCAGTATTTTGGGGAGTAACATCAGCCTTTGCATTGGCATTCTATACATTGCAGCCGTATGAACTCCTTTCAAGATGGGGCTCAATGATTGTTGTAGGATGGGGAATGTTGATTGGGGGCATATGCTTTAGCATGATTCATCCTCCATGGGCATTCGAAGGCAATTGGACGTTACCTTCATTTTCAGCGGTATTATTCATCATCATTTTCGGAACGATCATTGCTTTTTATTTTTATTTGGAAAGTACAAAATTCATCTCGGCTTCAGAGGTAAGTTTATTAGCTTCAGTTGAGCCATTATCAGCAACCTTAATATCCGTTTTCTGGCTGAATGTAACATTCGGTTTTGCCGAGTGGCTCGGCACACTCTGCATTATAAGTACCATCACGATTTTATCATTCGTAAAAAACAAGTAATGTCTGTTGCAAACCGGGCAAAATAATGGAATCTCTGCTATAGCATATAATGCGATATAAACTTTAACTTTTAAACTACCACGAAGCTTGAACATACATCAAAAAAAGCAATTACACTGCATGTGAATTGCTTTTTTGTATTTACGAGTTTTACGCTTGCATTTAATCATTCAAAAATACATTGATCTTTTAGAAACGATATTTTACATATTACGGCTGTTGTCGAGATGGTCTTACAATAATCTTCAAATTGATTTAAAGCAAAAAGAATCGTTTCCGTAATACGATCTCAAAAGCATCCTATAATTTTTCCATGAAATGTAATGAGCAGAGTTTACCTTATATCTATATAATGTTGCAGAACCTTTGACGGGAAGAATTTGAGGGGCAGGGGGCGTAAGGAAACAATTATGGAAGAGGGCATTGTTAAATTCCGTTGTGCTTGCTTTAAACAGTTATACATTGCCTTACCGCCAATTGAATTAGCAGAGTGAATAGTGATTCGGTTAGCAAAAAGTTTTTCTTTGACCATCTTTTGAACAAGCATAAAACCATTCCTAGTTTTATTTAATAAATCATGGTCCAAAGAGAGGTGTTCAATATCAAAGTTTTGCAATAGCTCTATACATTCGTCAATAGTCTCGACTAACACATAGCCATCGGGAGCTTTCCGATAGTCATCCAGAAAAACGCTGATTTTCTCCATTTCTTATACTCCTTTCCTTAGAAAAGTGTGATTAATAAAAGTCAAAAAACCCTAAGAAAATTTGGTTTTATATATTAAGTCTAACATAAAAATGTATGAAGGGGACATTTTCGACGTTAAAGGCTAATATACGACAGCCTTTTTTTATAAATATTCTATATACTTATCGTTGTATTTCTTCAACCACTCCCTTATGAAACTCAGTTGCATGATTTCGAAAAGTTTAGTAACTCCCTCTAAATATTCCTTGTGAAATAAGGTACAAAACTTCTACTTAAAAGTTAATAAATGTAATAATTAGGGTAAAAGGTAGTATCTTGACTAAAAGGAGAAGTGATATGTTACATCCAGAAGAGATTTTCCTTGTACTAAGGGACGAAACGCTGCTGTTGGAGTTAAAGGAACAAATAAATGACTATCATATTTTCTACTTATCAATGATTAATGATCAGCTTTCATTGATTGATAATGCTCTAAAAGAGTGTAACGCTGATTCCTGCACTATATCAAAAGGGTAAAACTAATATTTACCATTTTACATATAAAGGGAATCAAATTTTCAACTATAAATAACCAATTTAGCGCCCTCTGAGAAAAGGCGCTTTTTTATGTCAAATTTAATTGGTCTTCGATAAAAAATCAATTAGCTATAATTCAAGAGGTATACCTCCATGTTCCATTAGTTATCGCAAGCGGAATTTATTTATCACCTTCAGCATTACGATGATGGTCTTTTTCATTTTGATAAGCAACAATTTTGGCATCATCTCCAATGCTTTCAAGTGTAGCTTTGGCCATCTGTTCTCTAATGCGAATGATATGGGCGTCCATCAGTTGTTTGGCTTTATCCGCTTCCTTTAATGCGATAGAATAGTAGATTTCTTTGTGTTCTTGAAGCGTTTCTTGAAAATGACCTGGCTTTGCGAAACGATGCCGTCTAGTGGCACGAATAGTATCTTTCATTTGATCACTAAGGGTATGGACCAATCCAGCAAATATGGAATTGTTTGTGGCTTGTGCGACACTATAGTGAAACATCAAATCTGCTCGCAAGCCTAATTCTTCATCATGTTCCGAACGTGCCATTTCTTCTAAAGCATTAAGAATATTTTGTAAATCCAGGGAGTTTGCTCTTTGTGCAGCAAGAAAAGCACACTCGGTTTCAATCACTCGACGGACCTCAAGCATTTCATAGACCATATTGTCCTTAGCTTTGATGATTGAGTTGGATAGCAGTTCGATCAGGAACTTAACATCAGATTGTCTGATAAATGTCCCGTCACCAGGTCTGACCTCAATGACTCCGTTAATCTCCAATACTCGAAGGGCTTCCCTGATTGATGTTCGACTCACTTTAAAACGATTGGACAACTCCCGCTCAGGGGGTAATTTATCCCCAGGTTTCAATTCACCGCTAATAAAAGATTCCTTAATTTGATTGAAGATGATTTCGTACACTTTTGGGGATTTAACTGGTATAGAATCCATTACTTCCTTCACATCCTTCAATAACAACAAGTTGGTACGACTAAGTGGAATCATCTTAACAAGCATTCATTAATGAAGCAAGAAGATAATTTCAGATCTTTCTATTGGTTAGACCAATTTTGTTAATATATTTTACTTAATTTCAGTCAAAACCGTTCTTTTGGCAATTGAAGGCGATTCATCTTTTGTTTAGAAGGTAGGAAAACCGCCTATAACGCTGTCAAAATAACCATTTATTTATAGAGAAAAGTAATATATATATAATTGTTGAAAAAGTCAAAAAATTTAGTATAATGTAAATTGGTTAGACCAATTCTGAAATGAGCAAAAATGGTCTAGGTCAATCTATTCATAAATGGAAGCGATATCATTTTAAGATTTTTAGGGAGGGGGATTCATTCAATAGTTGAAGCTTTGAAGTAGAAACTTAATCTTGGTATAGGTGCGACCAAAGCTTTTGATATGACAAAAACGGATGTTATAGCAGAAAGAAGGAGAATTGAATGGAAGCAACTAGTGTAAATTTGATCAACGCTTTAAAGGAAGTTCTTTCGGAAAGTCAAGTAACAGTAAACCAGACAGTGAGAGAATTGCACGGCAGAGATGAATCATATCATGCTGTAAGTCTTCCCGATATTGTTGTATTTCCAGAAACAACACAGCAAGTTAGTGATGTTGTGAAATTGGCCAATTTGCACAAAATCCCGATGGTCCCTTTTGGATTGGGATCAAGCCTCGAGGGCCATGTCATACCGTACAATCATGGCATAACCATTGACTTTTCACTAATGAATAAAATCCTTGAAGTGCGTGAAAACGATTTTCTCGTAAAGGTGCAGCCTGGCGTAACGCGTTCGCAACTAAATAAAGAATTGAAAAAATATGGGTTGTTTTTTTCCGTGGATCCTGGAGCTGATGCTACTCTGGGCGGAATGGCGGCAACAAATGCCAGTGGAACGACATCAGTTAAGTATGGTGTGATGCGTGACCAAGTCCGTGATCTTGAAGTGGTTCTTGCAGATGGTTCGATTATACATACTGGTAATTTGGCAGCTAAATCGTCATCAGGTTACCATCTAAACGGTATTTTTGTTGGTTCTGAAGGAACCCTTGGCTGCTTTACGGAATTGACGTTGAGAGTTTACGGAATCCCTGAGCACGTTATGGCGGCAAGAGCATCATTTCCTGCATTGAATCATGCGGTAGAAGCTGTTGTATCCATTTTGCAGTCAGGTGTTCCAATTGCAAGGGTGGAACTTGTCGATGAACCATCAATGAAGCAGGTTAATCTCTATAGTGATACAAGCTATAACGAAGCGCCTACACTATTTTTGGAGTTTCATGGTAATGAAGCAGGGTTGAAGCAAGATGTAGAGTTCACTAAAGAAATAGTAGCAGAACATCATTGTCTCGATTTTGAATTTGAGTCAGATAATGCTGC
>NZ_JBHVQU010000204.1:0-6311 GCF_042886655.1 Peribacillus sp. NPDC058002
GGATAATGAGAGTGATAATCAGGTAAAATACAGTAATAACGAAGCGATTGAAAAGAATAAAGAAAGTATTGCAAAAAGTAGAGAATTCATTAATAAAAAAACAAGCACTTAACCCCAAGGTAAAGTGCTTTTTCATACTGTAGACAAACTCGATGAAAATCGATTTTGTCTACAGTTTTTTATGGCTTGTACAATTTGGACGTTGCTTGCCACTCCAGGCACTCGCTTTCCGCGGGGCGGTCCGGGAGCCTCCTCGGCTTTCGCCTGTGGGGTCTCCCGTAGACACGCTGTTCCCGCAGGAGTCTCGAACACCCGAACCAATCAACCTTGTTTTAACCTTTAGATAGAATCCTTTTGCCTAGAGTCTTTTTAGAAATATTAAAACTTGAGGTGCTGAGGATGTTTTCTAAAACATGATTCTATTCAGCGAGAACGATTTGAAATGGATCACATTCAAGATTCCGTGATGTCCCACTGCGGATTCCAAACGACTTCCCAAAGGTGTCCATCAGGGTCTTGAAAGTGTGCAGAGTATCCTCCCCAGAAAGTGTCATGTGCCGGATCGGTTACGATTGCGCCAGCTTTTTTTGCTTTTTCCAACACAATATCCACTTCTTCTTTACTACCTACATTGTGACCAAGGGTAAATTCAGTAGGACCTGCCGGAGATAGAGGAACCTTGGCCTCATGAGCTATATCCCTGCGATTCCATATGGCAAGCTTTAAGCCTTCTTGGAGGTCGAAAAAAGCAACGGCTCCATGCTCAAATTCTTTGCCTGCTATTCCTTCTGTTTGAAATCCCAGGCCATCCCGATAGAATTTCAACGATTTTTCCAAATCATCAACACCTAATGTTATGACAGTAATACGCGGTTTCATGATTGACCTCCTTCTTTTACTTTTACCTTCTATTGGTTACCAACACTTTTAGTTCATACCAGATTAAAATCAATACGTTTTTTTGTCAATCTAAAAGGAATTCCTGTATAGTAGAATGATTAACTGATCAAGCTCGATATCAGGATATACTAATTCACTTTACTTAAAATGGAATGAAACCGAAAGGAAAAGGAATTACCAATGATTTCATTTATCCTCACCTTGAAACGTTTCCTAAAGGCTCTATGGTCTGCTTTTAAATTGAAGAACTTCCAGGTTCTTTTCGTATTGGTCCTGATTATGTTACTTTCCGGCACAATTTTCTATGTTAAGCAGGAAGGTCTGACTGGGATTGAATCCCTTTACTTCTGTGTTGTTACTCTTAGTACGGTTGGGCATCCAAGTTTTGAACCGCAGACAACATTTGGAAAAGTGTTTACAATGATTTATATTGTAGGCGGCACCGGATTATTTATGGGCTTAATAGGATACCTTGCATACGCAATCATAAAGGAACCGGAAAACGAGAGCAACAGCAGAAAAATCTGAATGCATAGGAATGCTTAAAATAAACGGCATTCCTTTTTGATTGGTTTTAATAATCACCGTTCAAAGGACCAAGTGATGGTTCTCCCTCCAATTAACTGAAGTTTGAGCAAGGACCTTTATTCCTCTATGTATTGGTTTTATTCAGTTGCCGTGGCAGGATGCGGATTACTGATTTTTTCGTAATTTCCCCCTTTCCCTATATAGCGTCATCCAAAGTGACTATTGAGTCACTTCGGAAAAACTGCCATTTGATAAAATCTCCATATATTTCTTATACCAATCAGGATTAATTAGGACTCATCCATTTTATTGCTATTTTATATTCACCTACTTTAACCGGGCAATTAATAATGGATGGCACTTAATCTTCAAGCTCCTTTTTCTTGTTCAAGAGATGGAGGTATTCCCTATCCAATTCCTCCTTTTCCTCTTCCTTCATTACACTGGACAGCTTCCCAAGGGTCTCGACGATTTGCACTTCAATCATAAGAAGTTCAGCCTGTTTATCTAGATGACCATCTTTAAGCGTAGCCGATTTAGTTGATTTCTGATTGATAGCACATACTCTCGGAGGTTCATCTTCAAATGAAAGTGCATGTGTTGCAAGCGATTGAATCAATGAACGATCATGAGTCACAAAAACGATGGTTCCTGGATATGCTTTTAACACCTCGGTTAGAGCCTCTTTAGTTTGAATATCCAGGTAATTTGTAGGTTCATCCAAAACCAGTAGATTATAGTTTCCCAAAAAAACTTTTGCCAGGGAAGCTCTGACTCTTTCCCCACCGCTTAAAAGGGATACTTGTTTGTGAACATCATTTCCTTTAAAAGCTAATCGGGATAATAGCGTACGAATAAAGGATTGATTGTAGGGACTTTCCTCCAATATATTTTCAAGAACCGTTTTACTTTCATTCAAGTTTTCTTGTTGTTGGGCAAAAAATCCAATTTTTGCTGGCTTAGCGACATATAAATCTGGGTGCTGCTCCACTATCTTTTTCAATAATGTCGTTTTTCCTGAACCATTTTGACCATTGATGGCGAGTCGGCAAGCTAGGGGGACATCTCCAAAAATATGTTGTTTCAGTATCCTTGACCCGACTTTCAGGGAACAGCCATTAAATCGAATGACCCTTTTGCTATGCAAAGATGGAAATGCCGAAATATCAAAGATTATAGGGGGATCTTCCTTCGGCTTTTCTTTTTTTGCTAATTTTTCGATTCTAGTTTCAATCGCTTCAGCGGAACGGTTCAATTTCGCCTTCTGTTTCCCGGCGCTCCGTTTATGGAGCCTTGCTTCTGAATTGCCCATTCGTTTAGGGGCTTTCCTAATTGAATCAGATTTGGCTTGGAGGTTTTGGGCAGCCTGTTTCAACCGATTCTTTTCACGGATATACTCTTCATATTGCTTATTTTCCTTTTCTGTTTTTGCTTGCTTTTGTTTGATATACGCTTCGTAATTCCCTTCATATACAGTTAACTTGCCTTGCTCGACTTCCCATATTGTTGTACACAGGTGATTTAAGAAAGCTTTATCATGTGAAGTAAGCAAAATAGCGCCATTAAAAGACTTTAAATCCTTTTCCAATTGTTCAATTCCGGATATATCCAAATGGCTGGTAGGTTCATCCGCAATCAATACATCCGTATTGGAGGACAGGGCTGCGGCGATTTTCCTTCTAGTACGCTCGCCGCCGCTTATGATTTCTTGATTCTCATTGGGCAGTTTCCATATGCTCGTTAACTCCCCGCTTATTTCTAATTCATTTTCTTCAATTTGCGGGATATAGCAGACTGTTCCAAAGCTTTCTATATAACCTGTATCGGGTTCCCTCATGCCCGCTAGAATTGAAAGCAAGGTCGTTTTACCTTCTCCATTCCTACCAACCAATCCAACACGGTCATGGCTGTAAAGATGAAGTGAGTCAACGGAAAGAACTTCACGGTTCCCGTAACTTTTCTTTAAATCATTCGCTTTTAAAAATAACATGAAAAATCCCCCTCTATTTTTCTAGAGAGAGATCGCCTGTTACTAAATTAATATACATAAACCAAATATACCTCATCTGATTTGATAACAGATAAAGCAGTTGTATATGAATTAGTCCCTATAAACGAACAGACGAATCCCATCTCTAAACAAGATCATTAAAAATCTCACAAGGGTATCTCAAAAGATTCTTGTTCAAATGAAATGGTGATTCACGTTACTCACCAATAAATCCGGTAAGCAAACAAAGTGACACGTATTTTTTTGAACATATCTAACCGATTACACCCATTGATATAGATTTAGATTTACTGTTTATTTGATAAGATTACTGCTTCATTGTATAAGGTACCTTTTCCTTCCAATGTAACGAATGATTGCATATTATTCATATGTTTGTAATGCCATTTTATTCCCTTTTTATTAATGCTCAAGGGAGAGAATTAATTGGGCTCCACATGGACATGAACATCATACACTCCATGATCCTTCATCATCACTTTCTCGACATGGGTCGCTATATCATGTGCTTCTTTAATATCCAAGGTAGAATTGACAAGGATGACAACATCAATCACTTCATTATTCCCGTAATTTCTCCCTTTAATTTCTTTTATCCCCTTGACTCCATCCACATTTGTAATTACATCCTTATATAGATGAATTTTATTTTCATCAAACCCGTCAGAAAGTTCATGCGAGGCTTGAATGAAAATCTCCCAGGCTGTTTTGCATATCAATAATCCAACTATGATGGCAGTAAGGGGATCAAGCCAAGGCATATTTAATTGGGAACCGAAAATCCCAATAGCTGTTCCGATACTTACCCAAGCATCGGAAATATTATCTTTTGAAGCTGCCATAACGGCTTTACTATTAATTTTTATAGCAAGCTTTTTATTATATCGGTATACAAAATACATGGCTATTGCTGATAAAATACCTACATACCCTGCAATAATGTCAGGTGATTCCTTTCCACCTTTAAGCATGGAAGCAACGGCATCTATTAAAACTTGTATACCAACAGCAAACATGATGAATGAAGCTACCATCGAAGCAATCGTTTCACTTTTCCAATGACCATAACCATGATCTTTATCGGGGGGTCTTTGAGCTAGCCTTAAACCGATCAGCACGGCAATGGACGCGATAATATCGGTCGTGTTGTTCAAACCATCCGCTTTCAAGGCCGCTGAGTCGCTTATGTATCCTATAACAAGTTTCATGATTGATAGACAAATATAAGCAATGATACTAATGATTGCACCACGTTCGCCTAATTTGAGGTCATTATATTTTTGTTCTTCCATTCAACTTCCCCCCACAATTAAGTACCTGAATATCATATCAACTTAAAAATGGGTGGGTCTATAGCAACCTTTTTGTATTACTTTATATAAGTAAGTGATATATAACTATGTTGCATAGGGCAAACTATCTGAAAAGAATGATATTGATGAATCCTTGACAAAATCCCCGGATATTAATGCCGTAAAAATAACGAATCAATTGAGACTTATATCGTTTTTTCGGCTGTAAAACAAAATGAAGTTCCGCTTTCGTTTGATTGCAAATTATATTTTATATGTAGTGTTTTGGCTATATCCTCAATTATTTTTAAACCAAGCCCCTTACTATTACTATCGATATCAAAACCAATTCCATTATCCTTTATACTGATCCCATTATTTTCAATGGTTATCACAAGTTTATCAGCCCTCGAGTGATTCAAGACATTTTGGAAAACATTATCGAATAACCTTTGAAGCCACAAGTCATTACTTATCCATTCCAACTTTCCATGTAATGGATGATAAATTAATTCAATACCATGCATGTTATACAAATAGCCCCATTTTTTAACCATCATTTCTATTAAATCGTGCATATTCACTTCATCATTTAAGATATAAGAATTATCTAAAGCATCTGTGGATTGTATTTTATATTCATTTGTTAATTCGGAAATATAATCAATTTGTTGATATAGTGATTGCAATAGTGGAACTTGATCCGTATATTGCCCTTCTAAATAAAACAATTGTAATCTTATTGCTGTTAAAGGGGTATTGATGTCATGCCTTAATTTATTCAAGAGTTCCTTTTTCATTTCCTCCTGTTGTTTTAGTTCCAATTCCCGAAAGGTCGTTCTTTCTATCAATAAGTTCACAGATTTAGTTAATTTCCCGATTTCATCATTGCTTTTAATCTCTAAGATATTCGGAATCTCCTTATCACTAGCTAAATTCCTGATGGTTTCATTCAATATATTTATTTTATTTAATAGCGAGTTAATAGATTTGGAAAATAAGAAGGCTAACAATAATAATGTTAAAATGAATACCCCAAGCATTGTTGGATATGCAAAAGATTGATGAAAAGGAATATCATCATTTTTAGTTTTAAAGGCCAAATCATAAATGACTGACATAAGGATACTGTTTAACAGTAATATAAATGGCACGCTAATAACGGCGATAAATAATAATAGCTGGTATTTTTTCTTTAATTTCATTTCTTTATATAGGTATTCAATCTATACCCTTCCCCATATATATTTTGGATGATCTCACCGTTGTTATCATTGATTTTGGTTCTAACTTTTTTTATATGTACATTAATGATATTTTGATTCCTATCTTCGAGCTGCCATAAATATTCAAAGAAATGTTCTTTCGTTAAGATCCGATCCCTATTTTCATATAAATAGAAAAATATTTTACGCTCTATCGCAGTAAAAACCACTTCATTGCCATTATTGAATACCTTCTTATGTTCGGCATCTATATATATATGCTTAATTTGCGTGAAAGTACCATATTGATTATCCAGCAATTTCTGCATTCTTATCAATAGCTCCCTGGGATCAAAAGGCTTAGTCATATAATCC
>NZ_JBHVQU010000205.1:0-6294 GCF_042886655.1 Peribacillus sp. NPDC058002
ATTTCTATTAGATAGTCAGCAACTCCAACAATATTCCCTCTTTAAAGTGTATTTTCAAATAATATCCAATGGCATTTTCCTAGTAGGTTTAGGAAATACTTGATCAATTCTACTGAGATCTTCTTCAGTAAACTCAATTGTTGCTGCTTCAGCATTTGCTAAAACATGTTCATCTTGAACTGCTTTTGGAATAGAGATGACGTTTTTCGAACGGATGGTCCAAGCAAGAGCGATTTGTAATGGTTGGACATTGTATCTGTCAGCAATATCATGAATAGTTGGATCGTTTAAAAGCTGTCTTATTAAAGAGCCTCCTTGAGCAAGGGGACTGTAGGCCATGATTGGCATGTTTTGTTCACGCTGCCATGGTAAGAGATCGAAATCGATTCCTCTCGAACCTAAATGGTATAGCACTTGGTTAGTTACACAATTTTTTCCATTTTTAGTATTCCATAGCTCTTCCATATTAACCGTGTCAAAATTAGAGACGCCCCATCTTAAAATTTTCCCTTCTTCACGTAGTTTTTCCATTCCTTCAATTGTTTCCTCTAAAGGAACACGTCCTCTCCAGTGGAGAAGATATAAGTCCAAGTGGTCTGTTCCGAGTCGTTTTAAGCTGTTTTCACATGCTTTTGAAATCATATTTAAACCTGCATGATGGGGATACACTTTTGAGACTAAAAAGACTTCATTTCTGCGTCCTTTAATGGCTTCGCCAACTAAGCGTTCAGAATCGCCATTTCCGTACATTTCAGCAGGGTCAATAAGTGTCATGCCTAATTCTACGCCGAGCTGCAAGGCTTTTATTTCTTTGTCTCTCACTTGGGGATTTTCCCCCATGTACCATGTTCCTTGTCCTAAACAAGGTAAAGAAGTGCCGTCAGATAGGGATACCACGTGTTTGGCTAATGCATTTTTAATTTCCGCTCTTCTCTTTTCATCCATTAGGCTCGACCCTTTCTTTTATGTATTTGGGTATCATAGAAGTAGAATGTTAACGTCTCTTCGTATACTGCGCATATATTTAGAATTTCCGTAACCAACAAAGCCATTCTTTATTGCATGATATGGCCATTTCTGCTTCCGTCTGTGCAAAAAAAACAAAGAAAGTGAGGATGGTCTGTAAGTGACTGACACTTTGAGTCAACCTCACCACTTCTATTCTAAATCAATTTATCAATCGACTTTGATATCAATGGATTAGATCAGATGAGCTCCTCCATCGATAAGAACCGATGTGCCAGTTGTAAATCCATTTTTCGCTAGGTAAACATAGGTTTCAGCTATATCTTTAGGTTGAGCAACACGTCCAACTGGTAATTGCTTAGCGATCCCATGGTACATAATTTGTCTTTCATCTTCTGGCATTCCGCCGTAAAGAGGAGTGTCAACGATACCAGGTGATACCACGTTTACTCTGATAGGTGCCAGGTCTACTGAAAGTCCTCGTACTAATCCATCGATTGCTGAATTAATGGAAGCTAGAGTCGTTGCACCTTGAGGAGGACGCACACCATATACACCAGAAGTTAATGTAATAGAACTTTCATTATTCAAGTATGGAAGAGCAGCACGAACCGAAATATACTGCCCCCAGAACTTACTATCAAAAGCCTCTCTTACTGTTGCAACAGGCAGTTCGCTAAAGTGACCCATTGCTCCTTCACCTGCAGTAACCACTAGGTGATCAAATTTTCCAACCTTCTTGAAAAAGCTAGCAACCTTTTCCTCGCTGCGAAAGTCGATTTCATAGCCCTCTACGTTACCACTAAGCTTCACTTTTGCGTCAGATAATTTTGAAGCAGAACGGCTAGCAATAATGACTTGAGCGGATTCATCGATAAACGCCTTAGCAGCGGCTAAACCAATACCAGATGTACCTCCTAAAACAACCACTCTTTTTCCTTTTAATGACAACGCAATTCCTCCTTTATTCATACGTTTGTTTAACCAACTTGCGGATTCTGATTAAAGAATCCGCAAGTTAGATATATTTTAGTTTATACATCACCATTGTTATTTAGCTAAAAGTTTCAGTGATTCACAATTGAATGCTGGAATATCTTTTGGTTCTCGACTTGTTACAATATTTTTGCTGATGACAACTTCTTCGTCTTTATAATTTGCACCAGCATTTTTCAAATCGTTGCGAATGGATGTATAACCAGTGATGTCGACACCTTTTAAAAGGTCTGTATCGATTAACACTTGTGGTCCATGACAAATGGTAAAAACGGGTTTTTCGTCTTGGATAAATGCTTTTGCGAATTCCCCAAAACGAATGTCTTTACGCAATAAATCGGGGGAGAAACCACCAGGGATAAGCAACACATCAATTGATTTATCAATTTTTACGGTTGTGCCTTTTTTACCAGTTACTTCGTTACCTGATTGTTTGTCAATCGTGATAACTTCATGACCAGCTTCTTTAAAGGCTTGTACTGGTTCAGTGTACTCCACATCTTCAAATAGGTTTGTTATAAGCGTAGCGATTTTTTTGCTCATGCTCATTAACCTCCTTAAAATCATAGAACAGAACTAAAAATATTCATTTTCGTACCATGTTCTGATTATCTTCATTAGAAGTTGATTTTATCTCCGTTGTAAGCCGCAATATAGATTTTTTTCATATCCTCCACCGATACTTCTCGTGGATTGGACGGAGTACAAGGATCCTCAAAAGCTCCTGCTGCCATCTGGTTCAGGTGTTTTTCAAATTCTGCTTCTCCCACACCAAATTTACTGTACTGTTAATGGCATTTTTTCATCATCTCACCTGAAAATATGTATTATTCTTGATTCCTTACTATAAAACAGTTCAGCTAAAATCCTTTACAACACAGGAATATTATTTACCTTTTTCCAGAATGTACTCCTTAATTTCCTTTATGAACTGGATCATTGCAAATAAAAAGACCACAAGTCTTGACTTATTAAAAGTCTACTTGTGGTTTTTAATCCCCTCTTTTTAGAACGATTGCTATTTAATAGGTGCACTTTTATTGGCAGGAGTATCCATCACATTCTCCATATAGTTTTTACCCCATTCATACATGGAATCGAGTATTGGCATTAAGCTTTTTCCTTGTTCGGTCAATGAATATTCCACTTTTGGCGGAACAACAGGATAGACTTTTCGTTCAACAATGAGGTCTTCTTCTAGCTCGCGTAATTGGTTAACAAGCATTCGTTGGGTAATGCCCGGCATAAGAGCCTTCAGCTCACCAAATCGCTTCGTTCCCTCTTTTCCTAAATGCCACAAAATCAGCATTTTCCATTTACCGCCAATAACATAAAGCGTTAATTCTTTTTCACAGTTAAACATTTTTTCCTGGATACGTGACATTTGTTTCACCTCCACTTCTATATAGAATAACACATAGTATACTTTTTAACACTATGTAACAATAAAGTGCGTACTTTCACACTTTTAACATACACATTATACTAACACTGTACCATTGTTAACAAGAGCATTGGTTACAGTTGCCAGGAGAAACGAAAGTGAGCAATGAGCATAATTACTACTGTGCAACAAACTTAAAAAATTCTGAGGAGTGAAACATAGATGGAATTACAATTAGCATTAGATTTAGTCAACATTCCAGAAGCAATCGAATTGGTAAAAGAAGTAGAGGAGCATATTGATATCGTAGAAATCGGAACACCGGTTGTAATCAACGAAGGTCTCCATGCTGTAAAGGCAGTAAAAGAAGCATTCCCTAACTTAAAAGTATTAGCTGACCTGAAAATTATGGATGCTGCTGGATATGAAGTGATGAAAGCTTCCGAAGCAGGTGCTGATATCATCACTATTCTTGGAACGGCTGAAGATATGTCGATTAAAGGTGCTGTAGAAGAAGCGAAAAAACAAGGTAAAAAAGTCCTTGTCGATATGATTGCGGTAAAAGACCTGGCTGGACGTGCTAAAGAAGTGGATACTATGGGCGTGGATTATATTTGTGTTCACACGGGCTACGACCTTCAAGCAGTCGGAAAAAATTCTTTTGAAGATCTTCAAACCATCAAAAGTGTGGTTAAAAATGCTAAAACGGCCATCGCAGGCGGCATTAAATTAGAAACACTTCCAGAAGTCATTAAAGTAAATCCAGACCTTGTCATTGTAGGCGGCGGGATTACTGGACAAGCTGATAAAAAAGCTGCTGCTGCCAAAATGCAACAAATGATCAAAGAACAAACGGTTACAGCAGGTTAATCCTAAGATGCAGACGACTCAATATGTAGCAGAAATCTTAAAAGAGCTTAATCATTCAGCTGACTTAATCGCAGATGAAGAAGCTGAAAAACTCGTCAACGGGATACTTGAATCGAAAAAGGTTTTTGTTGCCGGTGCAGGCAGATCCGGATTCATGGCCAAATCCTTCGCCATGCGGATGATGCATATGGGAATTGATTCTTATGTAATCGGTGAAACTGTAGCTCCCAACTTTGAAAATGAGGATATCTTAATCATCGGATCCGGATCCGGGGAAACAAAAAGCTTAGTCTCCATGGCTGAAAAAGCAAAAAGCATTGGTGGTAAAATTGCAACTGTCACGATATTTCCTGAATCCACTATTGGACAGTTAGCCGATATCACCATTAAATTGCCTGGATCCCCGAAAGACCAATCAGAGGGCGATTATAAAACCATCCAACCAATGGGCTCACTATTTGAGCAGACCCTTTTACTTTTTTATGATGCCGTCATCTTGAGATTCATGGAGAAAAAGGGTTTAGATACCAATAAGATGTATGGCAGACATGCCAACCTTGAATAAAACATAGTTCTAAGAATGTAATAACCAAAAGACCGCAGACAAACTAAAGAAACTTTGCGGTCTTTTGGTTAGTCTTTAAAACATTATTTTGTTATTATTAACAATTGTTCTAAAATTTTTTAAAAAGGAATGATAGCATGATTTCATTAAAAGGAAAAACTGCTTTAATTACTGGGGCAGGCAGAGGAATCGGGCGTGCTACTGCGATTGCTTTAGCAAAAGAAGGAGTTCATTTAGGATTGATTGGATTAACGATGTCAAATCTTGAAAAGGTAACCGCGGAACTAGAGCAATATGATGTGAACGTTTCAGCAGCAACAGCAGATGTAGCCGATCTTGAAGCAGTTCATCATGCTGTCGAACACATCAAATCAGACCTAGGTTCTATTGATATTTTAATCAACAATGCAGGTATAGCTAAATTTGGCGGTTTTCTTGATTTAACTCCTGAAGAATGGGAAAACATCATCCGAGTAAACTTGATGGGTGTATATAATGTAACAAGAGCCGTTTTACCTGATATGATTGAAAGAAAATCAGGAGATATTGTGAATATCTCCTCAACTGCGGGCCAAAAAGGAGCACCTGTTACAAGTGCTTACAGTGCTTCTAAATTTGCTGTTTTAGGACTAACGGAATCACTCATGCTAGAGGTAAGAAAGCATAATATCCGTGTAACGGCTTTAACACCAAGTACAGTTGCAACTGATTTGGCCATTGAAACCAATCTTATTAGTGGAAATCCTGAAAATGTTATGCAATCAGAGGATTTAGCAGAGCTGCTCGTAGCCGGGTTAAAGCTTCATCCAAGAGTCCTAGTAAAGACTTCAGGATTATGGTCAACTAATCCTTAATTTGAGAAGCGATCGACTCTTCTTGTCTATATTGGTTAAGAAGTTGGAACCTAGTTGTAAAGTGTACCCTTTGTAAAGGACATTTTAAAAAAAGTGATTAGGCAGCCTAAAGAAGATGATCTCTGTATTGTGGAGTGACCCCAATCAAATAGACAGAAATAAAAAAGACCAATTAAGCAACCTGAGTTCTATATTGATATGGACTCAGGTTGTTTAATTTTTTCTGGAAGCTATGATGGTTATAGAATCGAATATACATACTTACAGCACCTCGAACCTCTTCAGAGGTACCGAAAGAGTTCATTTAGAAATACTCCGATTTTAAATGACTTAAGAAATTCTCCATACAAGCGTTATCCCAGCAGTTTCCCTTTCTTGACATACTGGATTGCATATTTTTTTTTTCAAATAGGTTATTGTATTAGTGGGAGGTGTAGAAGAGTTCCTTAAACATTCCGTTTTTTCTTTCCTTTTTCTATTGTTATCTATTACAAGTTTTAAGTCTTTTCTCCAGCTGACTTGAAATGATTTCATTGTTATAGAGGTCTTTTATGGCGGATAGAAAAAGTCTCTGTCTATTAAAAATCAAACATGTAATGTCAGTTACCCATTTCTCATTAATGGTCTGAGTAGTGAAGTCTTGTTTTAACAAATTATCC
>NZ_JBHVQU010000206.1:0-6250 GCF_042886655.1 Peribacillus sp. NPDC058002
GGTATAGGTAGTTCCCTTTGGATGTGAACAGCAACAGGACATCTGTTGTATTCATCTCCAGCCTCTGGAGCAGGCGATCGGAATCCTTCATGCCAAAATCAAGACCTCCTGATGCTGCATATGATCGTAACGATGTCCGTTTGACATAGCCTTCTTTCGTCACGGTAACCATCACGTCTTCACTAGCAATCAAGACTTCAAGATTGATTTTGATTTCTTCAATTTCTTTTTCGATTTTGGAACGCCGTCCGTCATCAAAGCCCTTTTTAATGAATCTAAGTTCTTTTTTAATTACTTGAAGAAGAACTCTTTCACTGCCAAGAATCTTTGTCAATTCCTCTATTTTGTTCTTCAATTCCGCTGCCTCTGCTTCAAGTGCTGTAATATCCGTATTTGTCAGCCTATATAACTGCAAGGAGACAATGGCTTCAGCTTGCGCTTCTGTAAAAGCGAATTTAGCAATGAGGTTATCTTTAGCATTCCGTTTGTCTTTAGATGCCCGGATGACAGCGATGACCTCATCTAATATGGATAAAGCCTTCACTAAACCATCGACGATATGTGCCCTGTCATGTGCCTTTTGCAACTCATAACGTGAACGGTTCACGATTACCTCTTTACGGTGTTCGATATATGCATCGAGCATTTTAGGCAGGCTCATCAATGTTGGACGTTTTTTATAAATCGCAACCATATTGAAATTGTAAGCGATTTGGAGATCGGAATTTTTGTATAAATAATGCAGGACTCCATTTGCATCTGCTTCTTTTTTCAGTTCAATGACAATGCGCAGTCCTGTACGGTCGGTTTCATCCCTTACTTCGGCAATGCCTTCCACTTTCCGGTCTAGACGGAACTCATCCATCTTCTTGACAAGGTTTGCTTTATTGACTTCATATGGGATTTCAGTGATGACGATTTGCTGCTTGCCGCCCCGAATCGTTTCCACTTCCGCCAACCCGCGAATGATTATTTTCCCTTTACCTGTTTCATAGGCCTTACGAATGCCTTCAATTCCTTGAATGATACCGCCAGTAGGAAAATCCGGCCCTTTAATGACCGTCATTAAATCAGCGACTGTCGCTTCCGGTTTATCGATTCGCATAATGGCAGCATCAATGACTTCACCAAGTTGATGTGGCGGGATTTCAGTGGCATAGCCGGCTGAAATTCCTGTAGAGCCGTTTACAAGCAGGTTAGGGAACATTGCAGGTAATACAATGGGCTCTTCAGATGTATCATCAAAGTTCGGTACGAAATCGACCGTCCTTTTTTCTATATCCCGCAGCATCTCGGAGGCAATCGATGAAAGCCTTGCTTCCGTATACCGCATCGCAGCAGGAGGATCACCATCGATACTGCCATTGTTTCCGTGCATTTGGACCATGACCTTCCGCAGCTTCCAGTCTTGGCTCATCCGAACCATTGCCTCATAAACGGACGAATCTCCGTGAGGGTGATAGTTACCAATTACATTACCGACCGTTTTTGCGGATTTCCTGAATCCTTTTTCCTGAGTATTTCCTTCGACATGCATCGCATACAATATCCTGCGCTGCACCGGTTTTAAACCGTCCCTAGCATCCGGAAGTGCCCGGTCTTGGATAATATATTTACTATAACGCCCGAAGCGGTCACCAATTACCTCTTCAAGCGGCAAATCTCGAAACGTTTCTTCAAATACCATCGTTAATGACCTCCTCTTCAATCGACATATTTTCATTATCTAAAATATTCGATTCCTCTTCGAGACCAAAAGCGACATTGGCTTCAATCCACTTACGACGCGGTTCAACCTTATCTCCCATCAACGTTGTCACACGTCTTTCTGCACGGGCACCATCATCGATCTTCACACGTATCAATGTCCTTGTTTCCGGGTTCATGGTGGTATCCCATAATTGGTCGGCATTCATCTCACCCAGCCCTTTATAGCGCTGAATCATATAGCCTTTCCCCACCTTGTCTATCGCTCCCTGAAGTTCTTCGTCACTCCATGCATATTCAATTACTTCTTTCTTCCCGGTCCCTTTGCTCACTTTATATAAAGGGGGCAAGGCAATGTAAACCTTCCCTGACTCTATTAACGGCTTCATATAGCGATAAAAGAAAGTCAGCAGCAGCACTTGGATATGGGCACCATCCGTATCGGCATCAGTCATGATGATCACTTTATCATAGTTAGTGTCCGGCGTGTTGAACTCCGCCCCGACACCTCCGCCGATGGCATGGATGATCGTATTTATTTCCTCGTTTTTAAAAATATCGGCTAGTTTCGCCTTTTCCGTATTGATAACTTTACCCCGTAATGGCAGTACTGCTTGAAAACGGCGATCCCGGCCTTGCTTAGCGGATCCCCCAGCAGAGTCCCCTTCCACAAGATACAATTCATTCCGTTCGGGATTCTTCGATTGAGCTGGTGTTAATTTCCCAGAAAGGATTGCATCGGATTTCTTCCGTTTCTTCCCGCTTCTTGCGTCCTCACGAGCTTTGCGTGCAGCTTCCCTTGCTTGGAACGCTTTAATCGCTTTTTTAACCAATAGGGTACTCGTTGTCGGATCTTCTTCAAAAAAGTAGGCTAAGTGCTCTGATACGATGGAATCGACTGCAGAACGGGCTTCACTGGTTCCAAGCTTGCTCTTGGTTTGTCCTTCGAATTGAAGAAGTTCTTCAGGGATACGTACTGAAATGATTGAAGACAAGCCTTCACGTATATCGGTACCTTCGAGGTTTTTATCTTTTTCCTTTAAGAGCCCCATTTTTCTGGCATAATCATTAAATGCCCTTGTCATGGCCGTTTTTGCACCAATCTCATGGGTGCCTCCGTCTTTTGTACGAACGTTATTTACAAAGCTTAAAATATTTTCTGAATAACCATCATTGAATTGAAAGGCGAGTTCGACCTCTATCCCATTTTGTTCCCCTTCCAAGCTGACTACACTATGAAGGGTCTCTTTTTCTTCATTTAAATAATCAACAAACGCTTCAATTCCATTTTCATAGTGAAAAATTTCATTATGGTCGTTACGCTCATCCGTCAATTCTATCTTCATGCCTTTTAAAAGAAAAGCCGATTCGCGAAGACGTTCACATAAGATATCATAATTAAAAGTCGTCACCGAAAATATTTTTGGATCGGGCTTGAAGTGGATTTTGGTCCCAGCTTGATTCGTTTTACCGATTTTCTCCAGTGTGGTCTCTGGCTTTCCGCCATTGAAAAAACGTTGTTCGTAAATGAACCCGTCCCGTTTGATGGTCACGACAAGCCATTCAGACAACGCGTTAACGACCGAAGCACCTACTCCATGAAGGCCTCCACTCGTTTTATATCCGCCTTGTCCAAATTTCCCTCCAGCATGAAGAATCGTCAAAATGACTTCAGGCGTCGGCTTACCTAATTTATGCATGCCAATAGGCATTCCGCGCCCTTTATCCGACACACTTACACTGTTATCTTTATGTATTTTCACACTAATTTGGTCTCCATATCCAGCTAAAGCCTCATCTACGGAGTTATCTACAATCTCGTACACTAAATGATGAAGTCCGCGTGCATCAGTACTGCCGATATACATACCGGGACGTTTTCTGACCGCTTCGAGTCCTTCCAGTACCTGAATTGCATCATCATTGTACTCGATTGTTTTTACTTTCTTTGCCACAGAAATTCCCCTTTCCTTACTAAACACAATTTCCGGGCCAAATCATACTGCAATGAAATGACTCACTAGCTTAACAAATTCATTAATACGTTAATATCATATAAAAAGTATAATACTTTCCCGAACAAAGAACAAGTGTTCTATTTTTTTATCCTTTTTATTAGCGTTTGCACATTTGTGTGGAACAAAACGTATCATAGCTACCATTCTAATTGTAGCGGTAAATTTTCATTTGGCAAATATACTTTTATTATTTTAATCAAATTTAGCTTTAATGGCCCAAATTTCCCGATCGCTCGGTGCCCGCTATGGCTGCCTTTTAGTTTTTTCTCCGATTGAGATACAGCGATGCCTAAAAAAAGAGCGGAAGTTCCGCTCTTCATATTACTTGGTAAGGGCGTGTTCGACTTTTATGCATCGATTCATGATGACAGTATATCCTTTTTCTTTCAAAAAATTATAGGCTTCTTCATTTTCCACCCCAAGCTGCGCCCAAAAGATATCTGCATCGATTTCTGCAAATTCCTTGGCTATCTCCGGAAGGAACTCTGAACGGCGGAAAACATTGACGATATCGACGTGACCTTCAATATCTTTCAGAGCTTTAACTGCCTTGACACCCAGCACTTCAGAGATAGCAGGGTTTACCGGGATGATTTCATATCCGCTTTCCTGCATGGCCTTTGATACCATATAAGAAGTACGCTCAGGGTTATTAGATAAGCCAACGACAGCGATGCGCTTCGATTTTTTCAACATCTTTCCCATTTCTTCCCTGCTTGGATTTTCTATCATTTTTTTCAATCCCCTTTATAATAAAATGTAATATTTGACTAAAGAGTATTCCTAACAAAGGCATCTACAGACAAAAGCTGTTTATTACCATTATTAAGAAAAACCATTATACAAGAAAGAAAAAGTTTCGAAAAGGCATGACTCACTTAACTTACTTATGTTCATACAGACTACCACGTATTGTAACAATTTATACAAAGAGGCATCCTTCATTTATATTGACGAAAATAAGGAAGGCTAAACTTTTCACCCTTCATGAACTTAACGTATATCAAAAGATGTAAGTTCATCAAGGAAAATTCATTTTTTTAGTGGATTTTTTTTGGACAACCGTACCATTTTGTCACGAAAATGTTACAATAAGAGAAGCTTAACAGGGATTTTAAGGCTGTTTTTAGCTATTTCTACACGTTTATTTTGAAAAAGGGATTAATCGACCCTTAAACGTGATAAAAAAAGAAGATTTTTCTTAAAAGAAAGGGTAATAGAATGCTTACATTTATCACTATACTGGCTGCCTACCTGATCGGCTCGATTCCTTCCGGTTTAATAATTGGTAAAACATTTTACAAAATCGACATCCGGGAGCATGGCAGTAAAAATCTGGGCGGGACAAATACCTTCAGGACACTTGGTGTCAAGGCAGGGCTAACCGTTACTATCATGGATATACTTAAGGGTACCCTAGCAACTTATCTGCCGTATATGCTAGGCGTGGACATGCATTTATTGCTAGCCGGAGTTATTGCGGTCATCGGTCATATGTTTCCCATTTTTGCAAATTTTCGGGGCGGAAAAGCGGTGGCAACTTCTGCTGGTGTCATTCTTGCTTATGAACCATGGTTTTTTGTCTTTGCCGTCATCATTTTCTTTATATCCTTATACATATCCAAATATGTCTCGCTTTCATCCATGATTGCTTGTCTTCTTGCTCTCATCTACAGTTTAGTTTTCCATATTGATGATCCGGCGCTCATTATTGTAATCAGTTTAATAACGATTTTCATTTTTTACCGGCATCGAGCTAACATCAAGCGAATTATCGATAAAACTGAACCGAAGGTAAAGTGGTTGTAAGATCAAAGTGAAAATAGGCCCTTATGCATGGGCCTATTTTCCATTCTGCAATTCATTAGCCGTGTTATTCAGGATTCAGGATACCGGCATGCCTTGAAACCTTTTCAGTATCGTTTCCGATTTCCTGGATGTTTGACACTAATCCCTGAATTTCCATTTCCTTTTCTGCAGAATCGGTCACATTCCCTTTGATAACCCCGATCATTTCATTAAAAATATTTTCTGTTGACTCCAATTCTTTCTCTCCTGCTTGTACCGCTTCATTGACCCTTGGGATGGAATCAACAAAATCTTTCATATATTCATTTGATGTTTGCACGATTGCATCTATTTCAGCTATCGATTTTTTAGTCTGTTCTGCAAGTTTCCTGACCTCATTTGAAACAAATCCATCATGTTCGCCTGCCCGTGGTGCCTTGATGGCTGAGTTCAATGATAGTAAATTTGCCTGGTAGTCTATTCCCTGTACTAGCTTAACAAACTCGGTAAGGCTTAGGAAAAATTGGTTTAATAAAACGAGATTTTCATCAACATTTTTCATGAAGATAACAAGGTTTGTATCTTTTCCGTTAAGATCTGCATACGATTCTGCCCCTCTTCAGCCAATGTTTTGGAACAAAGTGATTGTTCAGCGCTCGTTGCGATCTACATTTTGACATATTGACCGCTTTCTATCCATTGCTTAACGGAAGTAATGGATGAATGGTCAAGTAGGG
>NZ_JBHVQU010000207.1:0-4881 GCF_042886655.1 Peribacillus sp. NPDC058002
AGCTTTAACTTACTGACAGGTCTTTGCAGCTGTTTGAATTCTAATAGTGCCCGAGTTTAGAAAATTTAGTATTATTAATTATAATAGAAGAAAGTCGGCTAATTAAATGCATCCACCATCATTATTCTGTCATCTTCTTTAACTTACTTCAAGGGAAGATGAGTATTCCGCTGTTTCTCGCAACCATCTATACTTATTTAAGTAATCTCCGACTTTCCCACTTGATTTATTTGCAATCAAAGAAAAACCACAGCAAAGCTTATGGTTTTCCCCGTATATAAATGGAAATTGCAGTCTCATTTTTAAACCTGAAAGCGAAATTTAAAAATTGCTCAATATCTTGGTATGTTTAAAACTTTCTCATTCGATACACTGTTTCTCAAAAATCAAGGCATCTCGTCATCTTTTTCCCGATTTTTAAAGGCTTCATGTGTGACAATATCCTCGATTTGTTCATATTGCCGGCTATGTTCCTTCTCTTCGCTAATTCTATTATCGGGTAGATTTCCTGGATGTCCTTTTTCTTTGTGATTAAAACTTTTACCACGACTCATACTCATTCTCTCCTTTCTAATTGTTTGTTTAGTTTTCCCAAGCTATCATAAAATATGATTTAATTTCTCTTTTTCCTTTTTTGCAGCAGGTTTGGATACACCTGCAACGCCGGGCGGCATAATTATGAAAGGCTGTTTTCGCATACTTTGTTGCTATTTACCAAGTAAAGCGGTGTGGTTGATTTCCCCTCCAGATGCTCGCTTTCCGCGAGGCGGGCGGTGAGCCTCCTCCGCGTTAAATCGTTTGATTTTAAAAATAACAATCTTTACGAAAAGAGCCTTATGAAATGGTTGCTCAATTTCGAACAGCCGCTTACCGCATTAAAATTGCAGATGAAGCTAACTGGGATAATTTGATCTAAAAAAATGGCACCATCTTAAAAAGATGACGCCATTTTTTCTTTCTTATCACTTAAGGACGATCTATTTCAAATAATTCCCCTAGTTTTGTATAAGTATGACCCGCTAATCTTGCTACAGGTTTTAGCCCATTCTGATCAATTCGACCGTTATGGTAAATATCTTGCTCTATATGATAACAGACTATTTTCCCTATCAATAAATCACAACCTGGTTTATCCTTGGAACCCGCCATTGGTATCGCATGCTCTAATGTACATTCAAAGCGTACCTTCGCTTCTTTCAATCCTGGTACGGATACCTTATCACTAACAGCTGTCGTGAAATGGGTCAGACCCAATTCACTTTCGTCAGACGGGAGTTCCTTCGCCGTTCGATTTGCATCAGCCACATTATTTTCATCAGTGATATGAACAACGAATTCACCTGTTTGAATTGCATTTCGGGCAGTGTCCTTTGAAACCCCTTCTTTACGCTGGACAGAAACGGAAATCATCGGAGGATTTGAACTGACTATGTTAAAAAAGCTGAACGGCGCTATATTGACTGTGCCTGTTTCGGATTTTGTCGTAACCAAGGCTATAGGTCTCGGTATGATGCTTCCAGTCAAAAACTTATAATTATCCCGTTCAGTCAGACTTTCAGGATTAACAGAAATCATCTTTCTTCATTCCCTCCCATTCTTATAAAAAGTTCTTTTGAAACCATGAAGCAGCTGCCTCAACCTCTGACCGTGTTAACTGATGACCGTAATTTTCCCACTGAACATCCACTATAGCACCCGCTTGCAGCAAAAGTTTATTAAGTTCATCAGTTTCTGCTGACGGGCAAATCGGATCGTTTTTACCTGCAGCAATAAAAACAGGTATATCCGAAAGGGATGGCAATGCAATCCCTCGTCTAGGCACCATTGGATGATGAAGACTCGCTCCTAGTAATGCCCCTTCGAAATGGAACAGCAAACTTGCCGCTATATTTGCACCATTGGAATAACCTAATGCTACCACTCTTTCACGGTCGAAGTCATACTTTTTGGACGCTGATTCCAAGAAGTCATAAAGCTCCTTCGTACGAAAGATCAAATCTTCTTCATCAAAAACCCCTTCGGATAATCGGCGAAAAAAACGAGGCATTCCGTTTTCAAGCACATTTCCCCTTACGCTCAATACGGATGATCCTGGTGAAACCAATTCCGCTAATGGCAAGAGATCTGTTTCCGTTCCTCCAGTGCCATGTAGAAGCAAAAGCAATGGCGCTTCTGGATTACTTCCTTTTTGAAAAATATGCTTCATCATTTATCCTCCTCAAGTACTCTCGGCACTGCCGGCAGTAACGTTTTCTCCATGATCGCCCTTTTTTCTTCCAGCCATGGCGGCAGCATTAAATTACTGCCCATCGTTTCCTTCGTTTCATCATGAGCGAAGCCAGGTGGATCTGTGGCAACTTCAAAAAGTATGCCTCCATCTTCCCTGAAATAAATGGCATCGAAGTATTGACGGTCTGTAAAGGGTGTCACACCATAGCCATGGTTGGCGATATGCTCCCTCCATTCTTTATGATCTTCATTATCGATTGCACGCCATGCAACATGA
Organism: Peribacillus sp. NPDC058002; assembly: GCF_042886655.1. Lineage (NCBI taxonomy): Bacteria > Bacillati > Bacillota > Bacilli > Caryophanales > Bacillaceae > Peribacillus > Peribacillus sp. NPDC058002. Next base: position 2,507 of record NZ_JBHVQU010000207.1, read on the forward strand.
TGGACAGTTCCCACTCCGATTTTCCCATTTGGCAAAACCGTTTTTTTAACATCTATCAAATTTCCGATGTCCGATGTGGATTTAAAGCGGATGTAATCGCCCTCTTCCCCAATTTTTTGCAGGCCCATCACTTTCTCTAATAGTTCCATCGTTTTGATCGGTTTTGACGTCAATAATACGGCACCACCGAATCCCTTGACCGCCTTGGCAGCTGGTACACCGCCGAATGACCACTCGTTATTTTTCCCTTCTTTACGCTCAACCAGTTCAAGTTGCAAACCGTGTGGGTCTTGGAATTCCAGATATTCCTCGCCGAAACGAGAAACCTTTTTAAAGTCTATGTTAAATTTACCTAAACGCATTTCCCAGAAACCCATTGATCCTTCCGGAACAGCATATGTTGTAATCCCCACTTGTCCTGAGCCAATTCTCCCCTTGTATGCCCCAGGCCAAGGAAAGAAAGTGATGATAGTTCCCGGAGAACCTGATTCATCACCGAAATACAAATGATAGGTTCCTGGGTCATCAAAATTAACGGTTTTCTTCACCATACGCAGTCCCAATACTCCAGCATAAAAATCCACGTTCTCTTGAGGATTGCCTACAATTGCGGTTATATGATGTATTCCTGCATTTTGCTTTTGCATGCCCAATACTTCCTTTCCCATTGATTAATTTGTTGGTTTTGTATTCAGTGGTTTTAAATTCGCTTCAATATCCTTTCTTTTCGATTCTAAAAAAGGTGGCAGGGCAAGGTTTTCTCCTAAGTGCTCCTCTGCTTCATCCACTGCAAAACCTGGTCCATCAGTAGCCAATTCAAATAAGATGCCATTCGGCTCCCTAAAATAGAGTGAATGAAAATAAAAGCGGTCCACATAACCCGAGTTCACGAATTTTGATTCACTAATTTTCTCTATCCATTTCCTCAGTTCCCCTTCATTTTCCACCCGGAAAGCAATATGGTGTACTCCACCCCTCCCCAACCTTTCCCGTGGTATGTCATTCCTTTCTTCTATATGGAGTTCGGAGCCTGTTCCTCCCTCACCTGTTTCGTAAACGACTATCGGATTTTGCCCCCTGATTGAGGATGGGTATGTGCCTGACTTCCTGAAACCCAATACGTCGGTAAGAACGCGTTCTGTTTGTACAATATCAGGTACAGTAAGTTTTACTGGCCCTAATCCAAGAATGGAAAACTCTTGCGGCACCGGGCTTCCATCCCACGGTAATCCTCCTTGAACGCCTTTATTATCCTGATCGGAAACCAAAAGAAGCCTCTGCCCTTCAGGGTCTTTAAATGAAAGCACCTTCCTTTCAAAACGGCTCGATATTTCATCCTGCTCAACATTAAATTCAACAAACCGTTTTTTCCAATATCCTAGTGCTTCATCATTTCTTACCCTTAAGGAAATTTCTGAAATACTATTATTCCCCTCATGAGTGCGGGCTGCATTGGGAATTTCAAAAAACGTCAATTCCGTACCCGGTGAACCAATTTGATCTCCATAAAATAAGTGATATACACGTACATCATCTTGATTCACCGTTTTTTTAATTAATCGCAACCCTAAGACTTTTGTGTAGAATTCAAAGTTATTTCCCGCTTTAGCTGTAATCGCCGAAACGTGATGTAATCCTTTTAATTCCATCCAAACCACTCCTATCTTTATAAATCTCCCCTTACGGAAATGAATTAATCCTAAAATAATATCTCGAATTCAAGGTATTTAACCTTCAAAATACTTTTAATACAAATATCTTGATTTAAAGATAAACGACATAGATAAATTTGTCAACCATTTTCATACAAATAATTTTACCCGTTTTCACTTATCATAAAATATGTAAATCAGGTCAAAATAAATCGGTAGTATAAAGAATGGAGGTGTGATATATGGTTAAAGATTTTTTTAGCGCAATTGAAGATAGACGCTCTTATTATTCCCTTAGCAAGGAACGTGTTGTTCCTAATAAAAGGATTAAAGAAGTTATCGATCATGCCGTTCAATATTCCCCTTCCGCTTTCAACTCCCAAAGTGCAAGAGTGATTGTATTAACTGGTCAAAACCACGAACAATTATGGGATATCACAAAAAAAGCATTAAGAAAAGCAGTCGGTGCCAAAGATTTTGAAAAAACTGAAGAAAAAATGAATTCATTTATAAATGGTTATGGTACGGTTTTATTCTTTGAAGATCAGGCCATTATAGATAGGCTTCAAGAACAATTCAAAACGTATGCCGATAACTTTCCGATTTGGTCGGACCAATCATCTGCCATTTTACAATTTGTCGTATGGACTTCCTTGGAAATTGAGGGGTTTGGTGCAAGTCTTCAGCATTATAATCCTTTAATCGATGACGAAGTGAGAAAGA
>NZ_JBHVQU010000207.1:4891-6229 GCF_042886655.1 Peribacillus sp. NPDC058002
CTGCAGAGCCAGATGATAAAGACTTTTCACCACTTGAAGAACGTGTGAAATATTATCATTGAAACAATAGGGGCTGTCTCTGCATAACGAGCCAGCCCTTTCATTTATTTCACTTTAGTAATCCGGAAATGCAGCAAGAAATTTTGAAAATACCAATGTCGCAAAGCCTATATATTCTGCAACCGGCATGATTTTGATATCCTCAATGGCGTTCAACATGTACATTTCGCATCCCCCCTAGTAAACTATTGAATTGGTGAAGAACGCCCTAGTAGCCATTCCTTCAAATAATATGGGAGTACACCGGAATATTGTTTAGCAGCATGTCCACTTTTCAGTAGGCTATATGTCTTATCCTTACATTTCAAATGCTTCATTACCGGATAAATCATTTCCTGTGGGACCAATCGATCATTCTTATTCGCTATTACTAAAACACTAGCATCAATTTTCGATAGCTTCGCTTTTTTTCCCCTTACCTCAAAACTCCCATTAACCAAGCTGTTATTTATCAAAAGGTCTTGGGTTATTTGTTTTGCGGCTGCTCCGGATAATGGTACATGCCCATTAGCCCAAGCATTGAAGCGGCGCCAATTTTGAACGTATTCATCATCATCCGCTTGATTCAATAAAGATAGATAGGGTGATATATAGATAGGGGATGTCATTAATCGGATTCCATATTTAACTGCACTGGCTGGGAGCGTTTGATAAATATCAATCGTATCGTTAAAATCCGCGGTACCTTCCTTTAACGCTACCTGCCATTGATCAAAAAATTCTGAGGCACTGAAATCTACAGGTGTAACGGAAAGGATCAAATTCTTGATTGGCTCGTCTGAAATGGCAGCATATAATGCGGCTATTGTACCGCCGAGGCAAAACCCCATAACTGTAATTTCTGATGCTCCAGAATGGCGTAATGCACGCTGTACTCCTTTTTGAATATAATCGGCGATATAATCTTCGATCGATATTTCACCATCTTCAAAGCCCGGACTTCCAAAATCAAGCAAATACACATCAAAACCTTCATTTACAAAAGATTCTATTAAACTATTGCCGGGGGACAAATCAAGAATCAAAGGAGTATTGATTAGTGAATATATAAGAAAAACCGGCACCTCATATTTTTTCTGTGCTGATGGATAATACCAGAGCGTTGATTTGTTTTTTTTCCACACTGCAATTTTCGGCGTCAGTCCCATTTCAGGCATTGGCTGATTGGGAATATCCATAAAACGTTTCCATTTAGGTATGGATTCGGATTGATTTTTCGGCACTTTCCGCTTAGACATTTGAATTTCCCTGTCCATGTAAATCGAACCCAGGTAACTG
>NZ_JBHVQU010000208.1:0-6170 GCF_042886655.1 Peribacillus sp. NPDC058002
CCTCATCATCTCAGGTCTTAACCCTTCTATTTTAAATAATAGTTCTGTCTAAATGTTAAAACAATGTTGATTGGAGTGGGTGAGCGAGACTCCTGCTTAGAAAAGCGCGTTCAATGGAGAACCTACAGGCGCAAAAGCGCCGAGGAGGCTCCCGGACCGCCCGCGGAAAGCGAGCGCCTGGAGCGGAAATCAACGGACTAATTGTAAAAAAGCCATATGTGGAAAGATGGTCAAAATACATATGAACACCTTCAACTCCTTAGATATGGTTTCTATCAAATAATGGAGAGTTGAGGATCCAAAGGAACAGGCTTTTTCGTACAACAAAAGGGGAATTTTTCCTTTGGTGATTGAAAATGGATTTGAGCATAAAAAACACCATTGGTATTATTAAAGTGTCATTCCGGTGCATATTTATCGCTTTAATCAGAAATAGCATATATGGATTGATTTGTTTTATCGGTTTAGCATTTATACATAGTATCATAAAGGGATCAGGTTAGGAGTGGATATTGATGACTAAGTTTTATTCGGATATGACAGTGGAGGAAGCAATATCATGTTTTCCCATAGGAAGCACAGAAGTGGAAGTTTTGGATGATTCAGAAGTTTTCATCGGATTTTTGACAATAGAGGCGTTATCTGCGGCAGTGCAACAGAGTGATTTGACGAAGCCCATTTCCCATTTCATTACTGTGAATGCACAACTACAAAATTTACGCAATTACTCCATACCATATGAACAATTTCAAGCATTCTTTGAGAGTGATTTATGCAGGGTTGTATTTAATGCCCTGTATGACGGCGTATATATCACGGATGGTGCTGGAACGACATTATTTATCAATCAAGCTTACCAGCGTATTACCGGAATAAGAGAAGAGGAAATTATCGGAAAACCGATGAGTTATTTAATTGAGCAGGGTATGATATCCGTTTCCGCTTCATTGGACTCTATCCTGACGAAAAATCAAGTTACTTTGACGCAAAGAATCCGAAATGGAAGAAAGATTATCGTATCGGCCACACCTATTCTATCGCCACAGAACGAAGTCATATTTGTCATAAATAGTGTAAGGGATATAACTGAATTAATCCGGATGAAGTATACGATTGACAGTCAAAAGCTATCCTTCCAACCTATTTCTCAATTATTGCCTGGCTCGGAACAGGTCAATTTACAAGAAATAATCATTGGGCCTTCTACAACTCCCTTATTTAAACTGGCAGATAAAGTAGCTAAAACGGATGCGAAAATCTTGTTACAGGGGGAAACGGGAGTAGGGAAGAGTTTAATCGCCAAGTACATACATGCCAAAAGCTCCAGGAATGAAAAAATTTTCCTTGAATTAAATTGCGGGGCGATCCCTGCGAGCTTGGTGGAATCTGAACTTTTTGGATATGAACCAGGGGCGTTTACCGGATCCCTTAAGAATGGGAAAATGGGGATTTTCGAGAAAGTGAATGGTGGCACGTTATTTTTGGACGAAATTGGGGATTTACCTTTAGAGTTACAGGTGAAACTTTTGAAAGTGGTAGAAGAAAACAAGTTCATGAGAGTAGGTTCTACCGAAATGAAAGAGGTGGATGTCAGGTTAATTACAGCCACCCATCGGGATCTTGCCTCCCTCGTTCAAGAAGGGTCTTTCCGCGAAGATCTATATTACCGGCTTAATATCGTATCATTTGAAGTCCCGCCCTTACGCCAGCGAAAGGAAGAAACGATCCCACTTTTAGAAATGTATTTGAAAAAATTCAATGAAAAATATAATGAAAAGAAAAAGATGACACCTGAATGCTATGAATGGCTGACGAACTATTCGTGGCCTGGTAATATACGTGAGCTCGCGAGCCTTGCAGAGCGACTGGTCGTCACGACTTATGACGATACGATTGATTTGCCTAATTTACCATCTTTCATCCAGCCGGTCATATCAAAAAAAACTACAAAACATTCATTGAAGGATGCCGTTTCCGAGCTGGAGCGATCCCTGATCCTGAATGCGATGAAAAAATATGGGACTACAAGGGCTGCGGCCATCTCATTGGATATCAGTCAAAGCTCTTTAGTGCAAAAAATGAAAAAATTTCACATTCGATTAAAAAACGAATCGAATTAGTTTTTTTGATTTGATTTCTACTCGTAATTTCTCTTGTTATCCACGAAAAAAAGGCTATCCCCCTGATAAATTAAGCGTTTTCACTTTGGCATGATTCCTGCATTAGTAAAAACATGAAAGGGGAGATGACCATGAATATTTCTATTTTTTCAATGGCTAACAAATTGATGACAGGATCAGATTCTTTACAGCAGCTGACTGATGAGGTCAAGCGATTAGGGATGAAGAATCCGTTGATAGTTACAGATAAAATTTTACTGGATGCCGGGGTGGTGCAAAAGGTTGAGGATCTACTTTCATCAGCATACGGTATTTTCTCGGATGTGAATCCTGAACCGGAAATTGAAATCGTTGAGCTATGTGTACGGTCTATCAGGGAGGGAAATCATGATGGACTGATTGCGGTAGGCGGGGGTAGTGCGATGGATATTGCGAAAGCCTCTTCCGTCATGGCTACAAATTCAGGTAGCATCGAGACATATTTCGGTACGAATTTGATTGAAGTTCCGGGTCTGCCTTTAATAGCCATACCGACGACGGCCGGAACCGGGTCTGAAGTGACGAATATTTCGATTTTATCGGACAAAAAAGAACAGGTGAAGAAGGGGATTGTTAGTACATATCTTTTACCGGATGTAGCGATCGTATCGCCTGTCATGACGCTGACTTGCCCGCCAAGTGTGACGGCTGCGAGCGGAGTGGATGCACTTGTCCATGCGGTAGAGGCTTATATTTCCAAATTTGCTTCGCCCGTTACAGATGCTTTGGCAATTGGTGCCATGAAGTTAATCGCAAAAAATTTACCAAAGGCTTATGCTGCACCAGATAATCTGGAAGCACGTGAAGCCATGATCACGGGAAGCCTAATGGCAGGGTTAGCTTTTGGAAATGCAGGTGTTGGAGCTGTCCATGCCTTAGCTTATCCTCTTGGAGGCCGCTTCCATCTATCACATGGAGTCAGCAATTCATTATTACTGCCATTTGTCATGAAGTGGAATAAAATTGCATGTTTGGAAAGGTTCAGAGACATTGCTGAAGTACTTGGAGAGAAAGTCAATCATTTAAATGACGATGAGGCAGCGGATAAAGCTATAGAAGCGATGACCAGAATATGCCGTTACGTAGATATACCTGAGTCACTAAGAGAATTTGACATTCCTGAATCGGCTTTAAGTGAAATGGCCGCTGAGGCCATCAAACAAGTCCGTTTACTTCGCAATAATCCCCGTGCATTAAACGTTCGGGATATCGAAAAAATTTATCGTTCAGCCTATGGCTTTTAAGTGGAGGAAACAATATGAAATGGAAAAACCGTCGCTACGGAGATGAAACATCGTATATACCTGCGGGACCTTTTAAGATTAGACTTCCATTTGTCCATTATCGTTTTGAGTGGCCTGACTATGTTCAAGGGTTATTGATGTGTGCAGTTGACCTTGGAGCGATTACGCTGCTTGCAGACCATCTGGGGATGCCTTTTGATGTAGCTCTAGCCGTCGTTGTCTTGAATGGATTATTGTATTTAGCACATCATTTACTCGGGGACCCAGTAATACCAGGTTGGATTACACCTGCAGTTCCACTGCTTGTATTGTTCGTCGGGCAATTTCCGGAAGGACCTGATCGAGTCTATGCACTCGTTGCATTTCAATTAACATTAGGTATTTTATCAATAGTGCTTGGAATGACCGGACTTGCGAGTAAGGTCGTACGATTAGTGCCGAATGCAATTAAATCGGGCATCATTTTAGGGGCAGGAATTGGTGCTGTCGTATCCATTTTCGAAGTGGGTGGAAAGTTTGATTTATTTCCTTATACAATAAGCATTTGCATCGGATTTGCCTTTTACTTGCTTTTTTCAAAAAATTTCGGGAAATTAAAAATGCGAAATAAAATTTGGGTATTCATAGGCAATTTAGGGATATTGCCAGCAATCTTGCTTGCTGTTTTTGTAGCCCCTATTTTTGGTGAAGCAAAATGGCCTGATATTCAATGGGGTTTCAGCAGTCCGGACTTTGCTACGCTTTGGTCGGACTATACTGTGTTCGGTTTAGGTTTCCCTGCCTTGACCTTCTTTTTAAGTGCGATTCCAGCTGTTTTTGCCACTTATTTAGTGGTATTCGGGGATGTGCTGAAAACAAAAGCGTTGCTTTCTGAATCCGATGAGGTCAGGGAGGATGAAAAAGTGGACTATAATCCAAACAGAGCTCATTTAATTTTTGGCGGCCGAAATGTGATCATGAGTTTTATCGGACCTGATATAACGATGTGCGGTCCGTTGTGGGCAGCCATGCAGGTCGTGGTTGTGGAACGGTTCAAAAATGGCAAGAAAGCGATGAATTCTTTCTTCGGCGGTGCTGGCTCGTTCCGTTGGGGTACGAATACAGGGTTATTCTTATTGCCGGTAGTCAGCTTGGTTGAACCGATTCTCGGTGTGGCCTTGGCCCTAACGCTTTTGGTTCAAGGGTATGTTAGCGTACGCGTCGGTGTGATGCAGGCGAAGAGCCAACGCGACCTGGGAATTGCAGGGGTCGTCGCTGCCATCCTTGTTATAAAAGGTGCTGGAATGGCGTTTGCAGCGGGAATTCTATTATGTGTCCTTCTATATGGCAGGGACTTTTTCAAAGGTGAGAATGATAAGACTTTTACAGAGCATGCAGAAGAAGAGGAGATTAAAGCAGGATGAAAAAAGTAGTGGAAAAATGGCCAATTTATATAAACGGCGAACCTGTTCATACAGAGCGTCATTTTGTAGTGGAAAATCCAGCAACATTGGAGCCTGTGGGTTATGTTCCGGACGCTAACGAAAAAGAGGCAAAGGCCGCTGTGGATGCAGCTCAAGCTGCTTTTCTGACTTGGTCGAAAACCAGTGCTTACCATAGGGCGGAATTACTTGAGACCGTAACTATGGGGAGATCATTCCAGCCTCTGTTGCTTCAAAACGTATTTTAGTGCAAAAGCAGGCAGTCGGTGTCGTCGCTGCCATTACCCCGTGGAACTTTCCTGCTGCCATGATCACGAGGAAAGTGGCTCCAGCCCTTGCTGCAGGATGCACCGTGGTCATCAAACCAGCGGAACAAACGCCTTTGACCGCTTTGCTATTAGTTGAAAGTGCCCAGGAAGCAGGCATTCCGGCCGGTGTGATAAATATTGTGACAACACAAAAACCGGGAGATGTGTCAGACGTCTGGATGAATGATTCACGTGTTAAAAAGATCACATTTACTGGCTCCACTCCTGTAGGGAAACATTTAATGAAAAAGGCAGCAGAAACAGTAAAGAAAGTCTCGCTTGAACTCGGTGGATTGGCTCCGTTCATCATTGCTGAAGATGCGAATATCGAAGAAGCAGTAACCGGTTTGATTCAATCGAAATTCAGGAATGCGGGACAAACATGTATTTGTGCGAACCGAATATTCGTCCATGAGACAATTGAACAGCCGTTTTTACAAGCTTTTAAAGAAGCCGTTTTAGCTTTGAAGGTTGGAAATGGTATGGAAGGGACCGACCTTGGTCCATTGATAGATGGAGCCGCAGTTGAAAAAGTCCAACATCAATTAGAGGATGCTGCAAGTAAAGGGGCCATCATCCATAAAACCTCAAAAGTCGATGAAAAACAAGGCTATTTTATCGCACCAGCCATACTTTCCAATGTTACGGATGATATGCTGTGCATGCAGGAAGAAACGTTTGGGCCAATTGCACCGGTCAGTACATTCAAAACCGATCAAGAGGCGATCGATCGGGCCAATAACACGAATTTTGGCCTGGCAGCTTATGTGTATACAGAGTCATTAAATAAGGCAGTTGCCTATTCGGATAGTCTTGAATATGGAATCGTCGGTATTAATGACAGTGCCCCATCCACTGCCCAAGCCCCATTTGGAGGCATGAAGGAAAGTGGTATAGGCAGGGAAGGGGGACACTACGGCATGGATGAATATTTAGAAGTGAAGTATGTCTCCATGCTGCTAGGCAAGTAAATAAATAGAATGGAATAGTCCACCATGATTTTCAGGTATTCAAAAAGAGCAGAAGGCACATCAAATA
>NZ_JBHVQU010000209.1:0-6129 GCF_042886655.1 Peribacillus sp. NPDC058002
GGTACAGGCCTATGTATTCGTCTTCCAAAACGCCCAGTCCACATGCTGTCACGGTTCCACCCTCATCAGTCAACAACATAAAGCATTTTTTTTGGATGATATTCCCTAACATCTTTTTCAGAATGGGTTGATCATGATCATTCATTTTACTTAGTAGGCAGAAATCATGAAACCAGTGATCATGTAAATGATCATACTTTATGACATTGATTTCATTCAGTGATTCTGTTTCTGCCAAATTCAATACTTGGACACTCGTTGTTCCCTCCAGGACATACCCAGACTCCTCCAATACACTATCCAAGTTGTGGGGCTTTGACTGTGGAGTCATTTTGTATATCGCCTTACCATTCCTAGCAAAATATAATTGTTCACAATTCAATACTTTCTTTTTCACATTTTCATACGATAAATAGATGGGGGCGATAGAATTCGCCCGTTTCATATATCCATCCGCAAATCGGATAACCCATCCGTCATAGATTTGGGTTTGCATGGCCGGTAAAGCATTCAGCGATAATTCTTCTATCTTTTGTATCAATTTGGACTGATCCATAATCCTCCTCCTATTTTAGAAAAGTCTATTTGACCATTATTATTATACATGCCACCACCCACTCTTTTTAATTGAACTCAAATAAAAGAAGCGGCATAATGGCCGCTTCAGTTGAAGAATGTCATATAAATGATTCCAAACAGAAAAAAGATTCCGCAACAAACAATTAGGACTTTTGCTAGTTTCTCCACAGCTTACTCCCTCTCATGAAGGGCATTAAGAAATCCCTGCGCCGATGACAAAAGATAATGCGATTGATATGATCATCGATAGGAATCCAACTGCCCGATTATCTTTTTGTATCTCTTCATCTATTTTAAATCCAGGAGTCATAAATTCAAAAATGAAATAACCGATCAATAGCAGGACAAATCCGTATACGCCCCAGCCAATCATGGTAATAAGCGAATTCTGATGGAGAATGGACTGTTGGAATACATAGGCGATCCCAAATATTTTACCACCTGTTGCCAACGCGACGGAAAGGTTTCCTTGTTTGATTTCCTCCCAGTTCTTGTACTTTGTGACAAGTTCAAAAATGGCTAAAAAAACAATCATGCACAGAATAACGACACTGTAACGAGCAGCTATATATACATATTCATTTTCCCACATGTTCACCATGGTCCAACTCCCGAATGGTAACTAGCCACCCGGCTTGACTGAATGGCCGGAGTGACCGCTTTCCTTTATTTAAATTCCACCACCGTAACACCTGTTCCGCCTTCACCGGCTTCGCCGAAGCGAATCCTTTTGACAGAGCGGTGATTTTTCAAGTATTCCTGGACCCCGGACCGAAGAGCACCCGTTCCTTTACCATGAATGATGGAGACACTCGAATAACCGGCCAAAAGAGCATCATCAATGTACTTTTCCACTCTTGATATTGCATTTTCAAAGCGTTCTCCACGGAGGTCAAGTTCGACGCTAACGTGATAATCGCGGCCTTTGATCGTGGTGAGGGGCTTTGTTTCTTTTACTTTTGTGGTCTTGATGAATTCCAGGTCAGACTCCTTCACCTTCATTTTCATGATGCCGATCTGAACCTGCCATTCATTATTTGAGACCTTCTCGATCAAGTGACCTTTTTGACCGAAGCTTACGACCTTTACTTCATCTCCAGGTTTCAAGCTTTTATCCAGCGGCCTTGCAGCTTTATTTGATGTTTTTTTCACTTTTGGCGCTGCTTCTTCAAGCCGCTTTTTGGCATCGATCAGTTCATGCTCTTTAACATCGGCATGCTTTTCAAGTCGCAGATTACGTAAGTCGGCAATAATCGCTTCCGCTTCCTTTTGTGCATTTTCAACGATTGCCGCTGCCTCTTTTGCTGCCTTTTCAACCATCGCATCCCGTTCTTCATGGTATTCATCAATTTGCCTTTGAAGGTCTTTATGAAGAATTTCCGCTTGTTCCAGGTGATTCTTGGCTTCCTGTTCTTCTTCTTCGGCCTTTTTACGGCTGTCTTCAAGGGACGCTATCATATTCTCAACTTTATTCGTATCCTCACCAATATGGCTGCGGGCGCTGCTTATCACGCTTTCTTCCAAACCAAGCCGTTTGGAAATTTCAAACGCATTACTCCTACCTGGTACACCGATCAAAAGTTTATAGGTGGGACTCAAGGTTTCCACATTAAATTCGACGCTTGCATTAATGACGCCTTCCCGATCATATCCATACGCTTTTAATTCCGGGTAATGTGTCGTTGCGATCACACGTGCTCCGCGTTTATACACTTCATCCAAAATGGAAATGGCCAAAGCAGCACCTTCCTGTGGATCAGTTCCCGCTCCAAGCTCATCGAATAAAACAAGGCTGTCATAATCGACATGCTTAAGGATATCGACAATATTGACCATATGCGAGGAGAATGTACTTAAGCTTTGTTCAATCGACTGCTCATCGCCAATATCGGCATAAACGGAGGAAAACACAGCCGTTTCGGAACCATCCAGCGCAGGGATTTGCAGACCGGACTGGGCCATTAACGTACAGAGGCCAATCGTTTTCAGGGTAACCGTCTTACCACCTGTATTCGGACCGGTGATGACGATTGTCGTAAATTCATCACCAAGAAAAATATCATTGGCCACGACAACATCACTCGGAATGAGCGGGTGTTTCGCTTTGAATAATTTCACGCGCCCCTCATCATTCAGAATCGGCTTGGATCCTTTTATCGCTTTTGCATACTTAGCCTTGGCGACAAGGAAATCGATTTGGGCAAGCACTTTGACATTATGAAGCAATTCAGGAGTGTAAGCACCGACTTTTTCCGATAGTTCGACCAATATCCGTTCTATTTCCTGCGTTTCCTTCACTCGGGTTTCCTGCAGGACATTATTCAGCTGAACGATTGCTTGCGGTTCAATGAACAACGTCTGCCCTGATGAGGATTGATCATGGATGATCCCGCCATACACACTCCGGTATTCCTGTTTTACCGGGATGACGAATCGGTCATTCCGGATGGTGATGATGGCATCGGATAACATTGTTGATGCATTGGAAGAACGGATCATGCTTTCTAGTTTTTCCCTGACGCGGCTTTCGTTCGTCCGAATTTGGTTTCTTAGGGTGCGAAGCTTGTCGCTGGCAGAATCCATCACTTCGCCATGTTCGCTTATTGCATACGTAATTTCCTGCTGCAAATCTATCAATGGATGAAGGGAATCAATATATTCAGCCAAAAGCGGAACATCAATTTCCTGCTCTGCAAGTTCTTCAAAGAAACGGCTAAGGATCCTGCCGGCACGAATCGTACTCGCAAGTTCCATCAATTCCATCGGTGAGAGCATTCCGCCAATCTGTGCCCTTTTTGCATGCGGACGGATATCAAAAATCCCGCCCAATGGCAAGTTACCTTTCAACCGGACGATTTTGGCTGACTCATCCGTTTCTTCCTGCCATCTCGACACCTCTTCAAAATCCGTGGAAGGCATCAATTGCTCTGCCTTCTCTTTTCCTATGGATGAGGATGCGTGTGAAATTAATTGTTCTTTTATTTTATGAAATTCCAATGTCTTTAAAGCTTTATTATGCATGGAGTTAAAGCTCCTCCTTATTTATGGGCAAATAGTTAATCATTTCTCTTTAAAAACGCCAATAATCCGTCCGTATCCCTTGCATTAAGAACCGTTGATTCTTTAATCCAGCCTTTTTTGGCTGATGAAACCCCAACAGGCATATGTTCAAGCATGTCGATGCTGTGGGCATCCGTATTGATCACGATCGGAACGCCTGCTTCCTGTGCCTTGCGCAGATGGGGAGGTGCCAAATCCAATCGGTTCGGGTTCGCATTCAATTCCAAGGCAGTATTCGTTTCACGGGCCAGTTCGATCAGCATCTCTATATCAACATCATATCCGGTTCGTCTGCCGATGATCCTTCCCGTTGGATGGGCAATGATATCTACATGCGGATTATTCAAAGCCGTTTTTAAGCGCTCCATGATCGTTTCCCGAGGCTGTGAAAAGCTAGAGTGAATCGATGCGATCACCAAATCAATCTCTGCAAGCAGCTCATCGTCATAATCAAGGGTCCCATCAGGAAGTATATCCATTTCAATCCCTGAAAGAACGGTAAAGTCAGCGTATTTTTCATTTAGCTCATGGATGATACGTTTTTGTTCACGCAATCGTTCCGCGGTCAAGCCGTTCGCCACTTTCAGATATTGCGAATGATCAGTGATGGCCATATACCGGTACCCTTTTGCACGGCATGCTTCTATCATTTCTTCAATCGTATGGGCACCATCACTCCATGTGGTATGCATATGCAGGTCACCTTTTATGGATTCTAAAGATATGAGAGGTTCATTAGCATCATAATGCTCCACTTCCGTTCCGTCTTCACGCAGTTCTGGCGGAATGAAAGGAAGACCAAAATGATTATAAAATTGTTCTTCCGTTTCAAACGTCAATATATCACCGGTTTCAGCCACTTCCACCCCATATTCGCTGATTTTCTCGCCGCGATCTTTAGCAAGCTGGCGCATCCGCACATTGTGATCCTTCGAACCTGTAAAATGATGGAGTGTCGTGATGAATTCCTGATCCTTCACGATTCGGAAATCGACAGAAATATCATATTCATAATCAAGCACGACCGATACTTTTGTATCACCTGCTGCAATCACCTGCTTTATTCCCGTTAATGCAAGCAGTTGATCCTTAACTTCTTCGGGATGATCTGTCGAGATGATGAAATCGAGGTCCTTGATGGTTTCCCTCATACGCCGGATGCTGCCGGCCCTGGAAGAACGGATGATGTATTCCATGTTAGCAAGGGCCGTTTCAATATCATCCGCAATCGGCCTCATGAAGGCAAGGGGCAGCCGGTCGGGCCTTGAACCCGCTTCGGCAATTGCAGACAGGATCTTCTCTTCCGTCTTTTTGCCGAAACCGGCAAGCGCCGCGACCCTGCCTTCTTCACAGGCGATTTTAAGATCATTCACATCATTGACATGCAGCTCTTTATGAAGCTTGGCAATTTTCTTCCCGCCCAGACCTTGAAGCTGCAGAAGCGGAATCAATCCTTTTGGCACCTGCTCCTGCAGCTCTTCAAGTACGGTCGATTTCCCCTCATTCATATACTCTTCGATGACGGAGGCCGTTCCTTTCCCGATTCCATTTAAAGCGGTAAAGTCCTCGATGGCCGAAAGGCTCCGGTCATCCGTTTCCAAGGCGCCCGCTGCCTTCCGGAAAGCTGAAACCTTGAACGGGTTCTCTCCTTTTAGTTCCATATATATTGCAATCTTTTCTAATAGTTTAATGATATCTTTTTTATTAATTGTCATTTAATCCACCGCCCAAAAAATTAGTAGGGTGTCCATTGTTCACTTTCTTAAAGATACCTT
Source organism: Peribacillus sp. NPDC058002 (assembly GCF_042886655.1). NCBI lineage: Bacteria > Bacillati > Bacillota > Bacilli > Caryophanales > Bacillaceae > Peribacillus > Peribacillus sp. NPDC058002. The sequence goes on from NZ_JBHVQU010000209.1 coordinate 5,415, forward strand.
TCTTGGAGGTAAAGTACAAGCAGTCAGGTTCTTAACTTTCGAATCAAATAGGGGGAAGTTACATCCTGCCACATAAAAAGGGGCCTCCCCCGTTCAAAGTATGGGAATCCAGGACTTTGAGAAAGGGAGACAGGCCCTCTTATACTGACATTAAGATTGTTTTACACCCTGAAACCAAAGTTCCTTCACTTGCTCGGAAAGGAACGGCGTATGTTTCACGATCGATTCTGCCAGAAATGAGCCAGTTAATGGTTTCTGGATGGAATCTATTGGCAGCATGGCAGCTATATATAATATAATAAACATGATAAGATAGACTTCGAGAAAACCCAATATCCCTCCACCCCAGCGATTCAGCTGCTTTAATATCGGTAGGTGGGTGATGAAATTGAGCATGGATCCTATCATTTGCCAAAGGATCTTGGCAGCAAAGAAAATGATTGCAAAGGCAATTGCATTGTAATATGCCGTATCAAGCCCGACTGTATCGAAAAACATATTAAGGGCCGAGGAATCACCCATCGTTGGGAACGGGATCCACAATTTCAAATTGGGAGCAAGATCTCCGTAAAATACATAAGCGACGATGAAGGCTACAATGAACCCTGTCATATGAACCGCTTGTAAAATGAAGCCACGCTTTAAACCGATTAATAAACCGATTAAAAGAATGGCCAGAATTGCTAAATCAAGCATGTACTCAGTCCTTCTCTCT
>NZ_JBHVQU010000210.1:0-6121 GCF_042886655.1 Peribacillus sp. NPDC058002
CCTATTCAGTAAAAAAGGGAAGGAAATTACCCTTCCTTCCCTCAAGATTCTCAATTAACATTGAATTGGAATTTACCCCATGGTTCCAAATAATCGAGGAGAAAAATTTCCTCTTCCGCTATTCGGCCAACTACATTTGTTTTCCCCGAATTCTTCATTTCCTTCAATGCAATCTGCAGTTCCCCTTTATATTGTCCATAGAGCTCATTTTCAATTAAAATATCACCGCGTCTAATATCAGGCGTATATGTTGGTTTAAATTCTTCACCCTTATATTTCACGCGTGATTGAGTCGAGCGAATAAGGTAATCGGAAACATCACCACGGTAAAAATGGAATTCTTCCAATACTATTTTTTTCTCTAAAGCTGTTATGGTGTCGTGAAGGTTAACATTAAATGTTAACAGACCGCTGTTTAACAGGCTAAGCTGCTTCAATTCATCTTCGGATGCGTAGGCATTTGCAATAATTACATCATCAATCAACCCTGTCGCATACAAGTGTTTCGCTTGTGTCGTAATGGGCAATTCCCGGTGCATTTCCAATGTACATAATCCTTCCATTATAGGCCAAGGTCCGTACGTTGCTGCATGAGAGCTTATGAAAGCTGACGTGCGGATATTATGCATTTTGAATGACTCACAGCATTTTATAAAATGAGGATAGCTCAGCCCTGCATAGCGATGAGGATAGAAGTTATGCGATCCTACTAAATTCTCTTTATTTGGTTTGTAATCGATAATATTTTCTAAATATTTTGTTGCATTGCTCATATTTATCTCAATTTTGAGACCATATGGATTATGTGTCATAATCGACTCTTCGTTACCTGTAAAGCCCATGTCCAGCCTGATCCCATACGCACCTAATTCTGCAAAAAACGATAAGTCATTATAAGAAATGCCTAGCGAACCGAATACTCGGGGAGCAATATCGACCATCACTTCCATATTCAATTGATTGGCATAACGAATCGATTCTTTAAATTCTTTTAAAATCTTCTCTTTGTCACCTTCGACGGATAGCAAGCAAGTAAAGATCTTTTTGAATCCATATTTGTGTGCAAGTGCAATGTATTCCATGTCTTTCTCAACGGTTGAATGCTCTGGATAGATAGAAATACCGAGTTTACCCATTATTTAATCACCTCTTTACTGTTGTGGAGCTAGCTTTTTTACAATGCGAATCATATGTTCAATTAGCTTTTGTTCACTCATTGCCGTCATCAAATGATCCTGAGCATGAATCATTAATAATGTTTTCTCACTTGGAACTCCATTCAATTCTTCTTGAATCAGTTTGGTTTGTGTTTTATGGGCCAAGTTCAATTCCTCCTGCCCCTGTTTAATTAGATCCTCTGCCTTTTCAAAATTGAATTCTTCCGCTTCTTTCAGTGCGTCGAATGCTAAACCTCTCGCATTTCCACTATGTGATATAATTTCAAAAATTTCCATTTCGTTATTGTTCATTTCAGTTGACATATCATTACACTCCTATTTTATGTTAGATTTTGAAGGTTCATTGGAATACTGTAATCCAAATTTACTGTTTAAAACACCATTCACTTGATGTTCGGTACAGCATTTTCACTGAAAAATCGTGGTAAATATTCTTGATGCGCTTTTAAAAGTTTTTGTAAAACAATTTCCGCCAAGTCATCACTTGGAATAAGCGGGTTAATCGTTAAAGCTAATAACGCTTTATCATAAGAACCTGTAACGGCTGCCTCAGCACCAATTCTTTCAAATGATTTGATTTGTTGAATTAAGCCAAGCACTTGTATGGGTAATTTCCCCATAGACAAAGGAATTGGTCCATTTTTGGTGACGATACAACTTACTTCGACTGCTGAATCATAATCTATATCCGTAAGCGATCCTTTGTTTTGTACATTTAGCACTTGTATGTCTTTTTTATCATTATAAATGGAAGAAATGACGTTACACGCTGCATCACTATAGTAAGCTCCACCACGTTGCTCTAATTGCGGAGGCTTGATGTCAAGGGTTTCATCCTTGTATAGGTCAAACAAACCTTCTTCCAGTTTTTTCACAACTTCCGCTCGAGTTTCCCCAGATTTGAATGCTTCCAACTCTTCTTCTAAAATCGTTTTTGTTTTGTAATAATAACGATGGTACGGGCAAGGCACCACTCCTAAAGATTTCAAAAATCTTCTGTTCCAAGCCAATGGGGCAATATTCTTCATCGTCAGTTGAATTTCAGGATTGCCAAGCATTTCAAGCACTTTATCCGTGACTTCTTGATCATCAACGAACACATGCATCCCGAATACCATATGGTTTAACCCGGCGAAATCCATGTGCACTCTCTTCATATCAACACCAAGCATGTTGGAAATAGACATATGCATATTAAATGGAACATTGCATACCCCAATGACTTTTTTATGCTTGCTGTAGCGGAGAAGGGCTTCCGTTACCATCCCAGCTGGATTTGTGAAATTAATTAACCATGCATCCGGGCAGAGCTCTTGCATTTCTTCTGCAATTTCCAGAAGAATGGGGATAGTTCGTAATGCTTTGGACAATCCTCCTGCGCCATTTGTTTCTTGACCAATTAAGCCTAATTCCAATGGGATCCGCTCGTCCTTGATTCGTGCATCAAGTAAACCCACTCTCATTTGCGTTGTGACAAAATCGGCATTTTGCAAGGCTTGACGGCGATCTAACGTTAGATGTATTTCCATTGGGAGTCCTGCTTTTTCAACCATACGTTTTGCTAAAGTTCCTACAAACTCCAGTTTTTCTTTTCCTGCCTCAATATCCACTAACCACAATTCCCTAATAGGCAACTCCTTATATCGTTTAATAAAACCTTCTATTAATTCTGGTGTATAACTGGAGCCTCCACCAATCGTGGCAATCTTCAACCCGTTTTTCATTTCCATTCCCCTAACACCTCATTGTAAGCTAATCTGAATTCTTCATTTATTTATAGATGATTGCATAACAAACCAATGCGCTTACCGCTAATAAAGACAAGAATAATAGTCCTGCTTGTTTCTTGTTTTTAAACTTACCTTCAACAAAACAAACAACCATCGTCAATCCTGCGCTTATGGCAAAGGTATTTCCCATGTATAGTGATAATTGTTCATTTATCTCAAAGGCATCCATTAATCTGTTAAAGATAAAATTAAAAACAAGAATGAAGCTAAAAAATAGTAAGGCACTTTTGTAACTAAAAAAGTGGATTCTGGAAGTTGAATTCATGTTCATTCCCCCTCTCAATTCATAAAAGGAGTTTGGAGCATTTAGTCCCAAACTCCCTTTTAGGTATTCCTTATAAAGCGATATTTTTATGATCCGTTGTTTCTACCATGTTTTCTTGCGCTAAAAGCTTTTTATCGTACATCTTAAAGAATGGCAGATAAATAATAACGGAAATGGTTAAATTCACCATCACTAGAACAATGGCTCTCCAATCACCGCCTGTTGAAAGGTAGGCACCTATTGGAGCGGGCAGTGTCCAGGGAACCATTACATAAGTCGGGTTCACCAGTCCGATGGACGTTGCTATATAGGCAAGTGTTGCACCAATTAGCGGTGTAATGATAAATGGAATAATCAGTACCGGGTTCAGTACAATCGGCATCCCAAAGATGACAGGTTCATTGATGTTAAAAATGCTTGGTACAATTGTTGCTTTCCCCATTGCTTTACTATAGGTGGACTTTGCCGTTAAGAGCATGGCTATTACTAAACCCAATGTTGCACCAGACCCGCCAATCCAAATAAACCATTGGAAAAATGTTTCAGGAGCGATGTGGGGAATTGCCTTTCCAGCAGCAACCGCAGCAGAGTTATTTCCCAAGTATACTTCCCAAACCGGACGAGCTACGGCACCTACGACTGATACGCCATGAATACCAAATGACCAAAAGAATGTAATCAAAAATACTGGAATTAATACACCTGGCAATGTATCGCCTGCACTGATGAGTGGTGCAACCGCTTTATCGACAAGTGAGTGTAAATCAACAGCAAAAACGACTGTAATTAAAGTCATAACAAGCAGTACAATTGAAACTGGTATTAATGCTTCAAATGAACGGGCCACTGAAGTTGGAACAGAATCCGGCATTTTGATTGTGATATTTTTTGTCTTACAAAGACGTAAAATTTCGACAGCAAAAATGGATACAATCATTCCTACAAAAAGACCATGGCCGCCGAGATTTGTCATTGGCAGAACAAATCCCACATCATCCATCGTCTTTACACCAATTGTGAACAAGAAGGCTGCTAATGATAGTAAACCTCCAGATAGCGGATCAAGTTTATAGCTTTGAGATAAACTGTAGCCTATACCAAAAGTAATATATAGCGTCATGATGAACATCGTTAATCGATATGGTATTAAAATTTCAGCTATATGTTTTGCAGACCATTCACCTAATGCAGTATCTGCTGCAACGGGCGGAAATGCGATGATCAAGAATAAACTGCCAAAGATGATGAAAGGTAACGCAGAAACCACTCCATCCCGAATTGCGCGTAAATGTTTTTGCTCAGACAATTTAGCCATAGGTGTTGAAAGATTATTTTCTAAAAAAGCTACAAACTTGTCCATTCGTGTTTTCCCCTTTTACGTTTAGTGAAAAGAAATAGTAATTAGTTTATTATTTTGCTAGTTCCGTTACCAGTTTTAGTAGTTTAGGTCCGCCAAGAGGGCTGTAAGCTTGGGCTGGTATGGCTTCACATGGGACGCCCGCTTCATCTGCCGATGCCTTAAAGCCATCGAAACGATGTTTGACTTGCGGAGCTACCATTGCAACATCCCAGCCATTTCGTACTTCCGCATCAAATTCTTGAGTGCCGACTGCCAATACTTCTATGGTTACACCCTGTTTTTCCCCTTCCTTCTTTAAAGCGCTTACAACGATTGCACTAGACATTCCACCTGAACATACGAATAATACCTTCATTCTTTTTTCCTCCAATTTTTTTATTTTTTTTATAAAAAGCGTTAAATCGTTTTTCTTATGAATCCTTGTGCCTTCACTAAACGATTTGAGGCTTCTTCATATGATACATTCGTTAAAATCATGACAATTGCGATCTTAGGCTGGGCATGTGCCTTTTCTAAAAATTCACCTGCAATTTCATAGCTACATTCAGTAGCATCCATGATAATACGTTTTGCACGTTCAACTAGCTTTTCATTAGTTAACTGTAAATCTACCATTAAATTTCCATAAACTTTTCCAACTCCAACCATTGAAGCGGTGGAAAGCATGTTGCATACTAACTTTTGCGATGTTCCAGCTTTTAAACGTGTAGAACCCGTCAGGACTTCAGGCCCGTTTACAACTTCAATCGCAACTTTTGCAATCTTACCTATCTCAGAACCTTTGTTACAGCTTATCGACACAGTTCCTGCACCAACTTGATTGGCATATTCCAATCCAGCAATAACATATGGAGTGCGACCACTGGCTGCAATGCCCACTACGACGTCCCTGTTTGTTAATTCGATTTTCTTCAAATCTTCAGGACCTAATTCAAAACTGTCTTCAGCACCTTCCACTGCCTTAATGAAAGCCTTTTCCCCACCAGCTATAAGACCCACTACTTCACTAGGATCGGTATTGAATGTCGGGGGACATTCTACTGCATCCAATAAACCGATGCGCCCGCTTGTTCCTGCACCCATGTAAATTAATCTGCCGTTTTTTTTCATGGCTTCGACGATCATCTCCACGGCTTTAGAAATTTGCGGAAGTTCTTTTTTTACACAATGGGCAACTTTGATGTCTTCTTCGTTCATTACCTCTAAAAACTCAAGTGTTCCCATTTCATCCAAACTCATGGTCTTTTCATTACGACGCTCTGTCGTTAAATGCTCTAGCATACATATCATCCTTTTTTATTTCAGTGGTGAAAGTGGTGAAACTTTTTTTAGCTATAGAGAATATATCATTATTAAAAATTAATTTCAATATTGTGTATACATTTTTAAAAATTAATTTTAAAATAAATGGAGATAGCTAAATGATTATTATCTTTCTACTAAAATTGGAATGTAAACTGACTAGCCATCTTATGAACCAAACCTCCGATTCTTTTTATTGTTTAGATCTTATCTCACTATTCATATG
>NZ_JBHVQU010000211.1:0-6115 GCF_042886655.1 Peribacillus sp. NPDC058002
GAGGAAATAGTATGTGGGTTTACATTCTAGTTGGCGTACTGGCATTGATTGCTGGAGTAGTGCTGGGATTTTTCATCGCTCGTAAATACATGATGGATTACTTAAAGAAAAATCCGCCAATTAACGAACAGATGTTGAAAATGATGATGATGCAAATGGGTATGAAACCATCCCAAAAGAAAATTAATCAAATGATGAGCGCCATGAATAAACAACAAACAAAATAAGATAGCATGAAACCTTGATATATCAATGTTCTTGGAAGATTGGATGCATAATTTTATATAATATCGAAATGGTTATCCATTTAGACTGAACTTTTATCCATTTAGACTGAACTTTTCCACCGATTTTATTTAAGATTTTGTTTTATCTTTCATTTATGTTTCTTAAGCCACTTTTTCTGAATGAATGATTCAGTAAAGGTGGTTTTTGTTTTGGAATTGAAAGGAAAGTCCTCCTCGTTATGTGAGGGCTTTTTTATTTTGAAGGTAAAAACCTAAACTAAAAACAATACTTGTCCACACCTTCTATCTAAAGATGTATATACAGTATCAAGGAGGTTGTTAATATGATAAATGATTTTGTCAAAAAACGCTTCGAGGAAACTTGTAAGGTATGGATTCTTTTATGTGAACATACATTTGAATCCAAAAGTGAATGTAAAGACAACAAATAGGAATCTAAATGTAAACGTAAAAAATAAAAATTTTTTCTATTAATCTTTTTATTTAGGCACTTAGCCAATAGAGAGTCAGTTAATATATAGATTAATGGTTAGCATCCAAGTAATCGGGTGTTTTTGAGTTGAATGAACCTTATAAAAAGAAAAGCAATTAACCTGAATTGGTCGAGTGCTTATTTTTTATTATGGAATATATACACCAGGACCAACTTCCTCCACAGCCTCCATCGGTTTATTTGGAATCTTTTGTAAAATCCCAACCGCAAATGGCTGAAATTGTAACATTTACGATAATATCATCTGAGGGGCTTGGTATAGGGGCATTTAATTTCTTTTGTGTTAATGGGTGATTATATGGTTATATCCTCGGGATAAAAGTGAGCAATCCAGGTTAATCTAATATCGGCATATATAGCATTGAATCTTTCTCAACAATGAGATATCTCGCTAAAAATCACCTCTATCCTTTGGGGGATTTCATTAATCAAAATAGTTGGGGAAGCGGTTGAGTTTTTTGACTTGACTTTATCAACTGTAAATATTATTATTACAGTAATCTTCTTAAGGAGGATGCGAAAGTGAATAGTGATTTTACAATAGCTGTCCATAGTTTGGTCTATTTAGCTTATCTACCAGATCATATGGCTAGCAGCGAGTCCATCGCAGAAAACGTTTGTACAAACCCGGCAAGGATACGAAAGATGATGAGCTGCTTAAGAAAAAAAGGATTTGTAAAAACTAAAGAAGGTGTTGGCGGAGGCTATATTCTAGACTGTAACCCTGAAGAGGTAGGTTTGGCAGATATTTATATAACTGTTTCACATGGGACTTTGAAACCAAAGTGGTGTACAGGTGATCCGGAGAAAAAATGTGTCATATCTTCCAATACCCAGATAGTCATGAATCAAATATTCGATGAAGCTGAATTATATTTTGAAAAATATTTAGAAGATATAACTCTCAGCACTTTTTTGGAAAAAATTAAACAATGTCCGTGATATTGATTTAGTTTTTTCTTTGCAATAAATGTATATTTTATTATTACAGTTAATAACTATAGTTTAAATATCAACTGAACATAAAAGGGGTGTTAAGGAAATGGTTGAAAACGATCAGTTCAAAAATGGGGATTGGGTACAGGGAAAATCAAGAGATGGGGAACTTATCCATGGTTTCATTGAAACGGTAAGTGATAATCGAGAAATCGTTAAAGTGAATGTGGTGGAAAGTGACAATGAAAAAGCGGTTGGGAAATCGATTTGGATTCCATGTAAATGGACTGAAAAACTGCCGGATCTAGAAATCAGTAACGAAAATCATCTTTTGGCCCTAATTGATTTAGCGCTACTTTCTAAAGATGAAACATGGTTTATGGAGTTATCCGGTAAATTGGAATCCATCAAAATCCATCCTAAAATAAATGCCAGGAATTCAGAGTTCCTTATCCCGGGAAATAGAATCGCTAAACTTGATGTAAATAGATGAAGAGTAAAGACTATAAATATTTGGGATAATACAAGGAGGAAATGATCATGACAATAGAACATGTAACAGATGATAATTTTGCTAGTGAAATCAAGGAAGGTTTAGTATTGGTTGATTTTTGGGCACCGTGGTGCGGTCCGTGTAAAATGATTGCCCCAGTGCTTAATGAAATTGATGTGGAAATGGGTGATCGGGTTAAAATCGTAAAACTTAATGTGGATGAAAATTCAGATACGACAAGCGAATATGGAGTGATGGGAATTCCAGCTCTAATTCTATTCAAAGATGGAGAAAAGGTAGATCAAGCTATTGGCTTCCAGCCAAAAGAAGCCATTTCGGCATTAATCACAAAACATGCATGACCCTAATAATTATCATAATATGCGGATGTGTATTGTGAATTAAGGACTTATACCTGCCAACATGGTGGGTAACTAAATGGAGGATGACTAAATGAATTCTAAATATACACCATTATTTGAATCGTTCAATTTAGGAAAGAAATTAGAAGTGAAAAATCGATTGGTGATGGCGCCTATGACAAATTTCTCTTCTAATCCTGACGGGACTGTAACCGACGCCGAAGTAAACTATTATGAACGTAGGTCAAGCGGGGTCGGCATGGTTATAACGGCATGTACTTACGTGACTGCTAATGGCAAAGGTTTTCATGGGGAATTTGGCGGAGATCAGGATGAATTGATACCTAGTCTAAGTCGTTTGGTATCAGCGATTAAAGCGAAAGGTGCAAAGGCAATTCTTCAGATTTTTCATGGCGGACGCGAGGTGCCACCGGAATTAGTAAATGGCGATGTTGTCAGTGCAAGCAATATCCCATCGGAAGGCGAAGGGAAAGCAGTTCCGCGTCCACTATCTGCAAAGGAAATAGAATCGATCATTCTCGACTTCGGTGAAACTACCCGACGTGCCATTGAAGCGGGATTTGACGGTGTAGAGATTCACGGTGCAAATGGTTACTTGCTACAGCAATTCTTTTCGCCTCATTCGAACCGGCGTGAAGACAAGTGGGGCGGTACCCTTGAAAAGCGTCTGACTTTTCCATTAGCGGTAGTGGATGAAGTGAAAAAGGCTGTTGCTGAACATGCCAAGGATCCGTTCATCGTAGGATATCGTTTTTCACCGGAGGAGCCAGAAACACCAGGAATCACCATGGATGATACTCTTGCATTAATTGATGGACTTGTAACAAAAGATCTTGATTATCTTCATGTTTCATTAATGGATTTCTGGTCGAAAGCAAGAAGGGGAGCCGAGGTTGACAGACCTCGGATAGAAATTATAAAAGAACGTATAGGAGATCAAGTACCGATCATTGGTGTTGGTTCCATCTATACAGCGGATGATGCGATCAAAGCACTGCAATCAGGTGTTCCGTTAATCGCATTAGGCCGTGAAATTATTATCGATCCTGAATGGGTACAAAAAGTGGAACAAGGCAGGGAAGCAGAGATCGTGACAAAAATAAACAAGGATAATCAGCAGCAACTTGATATTCCAGACCCATTATGGCAAGCGATTATCCACTCTCCAGGATGGTTTCCAGGGATTGAATAAATAGACGCACATATATTACTGAAATAAAAAATGCATAATGGATTTTCAAAACCATGGAATGAATATACTTGGAAAAATAACCCCCTGACAACGGACGCACATATAAAAGTGTTCCTTAGTCCGGGGTTTTTATGTTTATGGATGATTATTTATAGTAGTTTTTCAAATTCAATCCTTTGAAAAGCCAAGTTGTTTCGCTTACGGATTTTCAATGACCAGCCATTAGGTCTCAACGGCACATACATTCGGAAATTTTGGCGGGAAAAGGGGCTTTCTTTAAGGAACGCTAGGAAAAGGAAGGAGGACAACCCCCCCTACAGAATCAAAGCTTTAGAGGACTAACTTAGGAAGGCCTCCACGCCCAGAAGAGCCAAAGGGGCTTAAGAAAATGACAATACCGCGACACTTATTTGCTTCTTAAGCAGTGTTTTTATTTTGTCTGTAAATTGGGGCCCAGTTCATCTATACGACGAGGTCTTTATATGTTAGATTATTTTTTTGTCTTTTTCTCTCGTATTATAGAGGGAAGATTGAATACAAAATGGGAACCAAAGTAGAAGTATATTAAAAAAATAATGTATACTGCCATCCGGAAAAAAAATATACTAATCAAAATGGTAAATTTAATAACTTTATACAATGAAAAGTTTTCCCTTCCATTTTTAGGTTTATAATCGATTGCGATAGCCTTTTCGTTTAATGAAGGAACTGGTATAGCCATCAGGCACATTTTCAAGAGGGGCTTCACTATGTCGGGAATGTTGAAAAATATTCGGTAGATCTTCATTTTTCCAATCCGGATAAATTTCAAGAATGGATAGAAGACAAAAAAACTGTAAGAGACGAAAATCACTTGTTGAAAGTCTGACCCTTATACATTCGGACGTACCAAAGATTAGGATCTTGAGAAAATATGTCCTGGTTTTTTCTAAAGAATAAGAAAAAACACGGAGTGGTTTTATCCAACACCGTGTTTTTCATAATGTAGAGAGTATAAAACCGAAGCTTTCCTTAAAATAGGAAGGAGTCAAGTGAGTATGGGCCAGCTCCGGTTAACGCAACGCCAATCGCCACTGCAAGAACGGCAAGATTATATTCATAACCATTTTGAGTTGCCCAGTAGCCATTTGCTCCATGGACTTTAACGATCGCAACAAGCATTGTAAGTGCAATTAATATACCTGCAAAGGGTGTAAGGAGACCTAAAGCAAATAAGGCTCCGCCAATAAGCTCTGATAGACCTGCAAATAGGGCCATGGTAACTCCTGGCTTCATGCCAATCGAATCAAACCAGCCTCCAGTGCCTTTCAAGCCATGTCCGCCAAACCATCCAAATAATTTTTGAGCTCCATGTCCAACAAACGATAATCCGATTACCACACGTATAACTAATAAACCTATACCAATCATCTATGATTCCTCCATAAATTTATTTTTTATTTTAGATATCTTTAATTCGAGATTCATATTAAAAAATAGGGATATTATCTCGAATTGATTTATCTTTAATTAAAGATAATACTTTTTGAGAGATTTGTCAAACATAAATTTAACTTTTAAGGCTCATTCAACAGGGAAGGTTCTGAAAAAATCGGGTGAGCTCACATTGGAACGAATCAATAAATCAGACACCGTAACGCATTCATAGCCGTTTAAATATAAATAATCCAATGTCGATTCTAACGCCTTTACCGTTTGGGGACGGTCGCTCCAATCGTGCAGGAGAATGATATCGCCAGCTCGTAACGACTTAATGATATGATTGGAAATTTTATTTGGAGCAGGTCTTTTCCAGTCTTGGGGATCTTGATGCCAGGACCACAGTACAACCTTATATCCTTTTTTTACAGCTGTATTGATGATTATATCGTTATAAAGTCCACCTACAGGACGATATAGCGTAGGTTTGTATTTGGCAATATCCCAAATCACTTTATCTGTTTTATCTAATTCAGTAGATAATAACTCAGCGGTCATATTTTTATCATAATAATGATGATAGGTGTGATTTGCAATTTCATGACCTTCTTTTATTTCTCTTATTAAAATGCCAGGGTTTCTTTTCACTTTATTACCAGAAACAAAAAAGGTAGCTTTGGCATTATATTTAGCCAATATATCGAGGATTTGAGGTGTATACGAAGGATGTGGTCCGTCGTCGAAAGTTATGGCTACGATTTTTTCTTTTGTATTGCCCTCCCAAACAACATTACCTGTTTTTTCATATACCTCTCGGCTTGAAGTAATGGCATGAATAATTGGAGTGTCAAATGATAAAAAAAGGATGAAAACGGCTAAAGTCATAATTAAATTCTTCAAACGGATGCCCCCCCTGTACATGTATATATGACATAGTATATGTATTTCGAT
>NZ_JBHVQU010000212.1:0-6080 GCF_042886655.1 Peribacillus sp. NPDC058002
GCACACACCAACTAAAGGGGTTACCTCTGATGGCTTGGCGATGACTGTATTTCCCGCTGCTAAAGCATTAAGAATGGGTACCATGGAAAGCTGCAGCGGATAATTCCATGGGGAAATGACGAGAACCGTTCCACGGGGCATATAATGAATATAAGATTTTTTACCAATTAACATGAGTGGAGTGGTGACCTTCTGTCCGGAAAGGGTCTTCACTGCATGTTTCTCGATATGCTTGATTGCATCAATCGTTGGCATGATGTCAGCAACCAACGCTTCAATTTTCACTTTTCCCGTATCTTTTGAAACGACTTCAGCTATTTCATCCATTTTTTCAACCATCAATAAACGAAGCCGTTTTAAATAGTGCAGCCGTTCCTTGATGGGAAGGTTCGACCATGATTGGAACGCATGTCTTGATTTCTTATATATATGAGGAATCGACTTCAATGGCGTTGGGACGATTTCCGAAATCTTCTCACCTGTTGCCGGAGAAAACACTTCCAACTTGTCATGTATTTCTTCCATAACTACTCCCCTTGCTTTACTTTATTTTTATTGGTACTCCATATCTTTTATCCTTTGAATAAAGATCAACCCAGGAGTAACACCTTCCATGAAATGCAGCAATACTTCTCGGCTGAAGTGCTGTCCGTCAAAACTCCCTTTCTAAGTGAAAGTAAAATAGCGCTTCAATTCCACTCCTTGATTTCCCAGGATGGTTTGATAAGAGCGCCTGACTACTTTTCTAAAAACAGTTCATAAACTTCACTAAACCTACGAGGTTTTTCCTGAACCCTCTTATATAATGCCAGAGACGCAGCAGCCTGTATAATATAATCGATTGGAACCAAGTTAACAACCGTAACCCTCTCTCCATAAAACCCCTGTTTGTTTCCCTGCAATGTAACCGGGGCTAATATAAGTATACCTCTTAAGATGGTTTATTCCTTTAACAAATTCGTTTACAGTGTCCGCGACATCACATCACGTTATGCAACTGATTTGGTGAAACCCATGAACTACAGCCAGTCATCAATAACCTTGAATAGTAATCTCTATAGCACCGATGAAATGGAATATATAGTAAAAAGTTTCCGATTTTAAAAGGAGTATTCACGTTTGCCATCGAAGGTAATATATAGGAATCCAAATTCGGCCTTAAGCAAAAAGGAAATCCGGGAGACTAGTTTATCGGTTTTAGTGTTTAATATTGGGTAATGGAGGATAAATTCATATTATCTAATATAAATTATTATCTATATAACCGATTTTCCGTTACTATATAAGAAGGCGATTTTTTCGCGCATACATATTTGAGGTGAGCGCACAAGTGAAAAGAATAATTAAAGCATACGACTTCCCTATTTTCATCGCTGTCGTATTACTCTGTTTGTTTGGTTTAGTCATGATTTACAGTTCGAGCATGATTACTGCTGTTGCTCGATACGGTCAGCCCATGGATTACTTTTTTGAGAAACAAAAAACGGCCTTTCTCATTTCATTCCTGGCAATGATCGTCACGATGATTCTTCCTTATAAGATGTACAAAAACAAAATGTTCTTGATGTCTATGATGTTTGGAATGGCCGGTATCCTTTTGATGCTATTTATCTTCGGCCATACAGCTGGAAATGCCACAAGCTGGTTCAAGTTAGGGACAAAATCGGTCCAACCCGCAGAATTTTCCAAATTGGCGATGATCATTTATCTGGCAGCCATTTACGGAAAAAGGCAGGATCGAATCAATAGTATTGATAAAGCAGTCATCCCCCCGATTTTCTTTCTGGTATTCATCTGTTTTTTAATCGGGATACAACCTGACTACGGAACGGCTGCGGTCATTTTCCTGATTTCAAGTACCATGATCATTTCATCCGGGATGTCTTTTAAGAGCATATTCAAACTTTCATTGATCACTGCGATATTCGTTGCGATATTCGCATTAGGAGTACTTGTGACAGGTAATTTCTCATCCGTCTTCTCTCAAAATAAGGTGTCTCGTTTTACGGGGTTTGCCGATCCATTTGGAACGGCAGGAGAAAGCGGGTATCAACTCGTCAATTCATTATTCGCGATAGGATCCGGTGGCCTTACTGGAGTGGGACTTGGCGACAGTGTACAAAAATACGGATACCTGCCTGAATCACATACTGATTTCATCATGGCCGTCATTGCAGAAGAACTCGGGATATTCGGAGTCGGGTTCGTTCTATTGACACTAGGTTTCATCGTCCTAAGGGGATATGTGCTTTCCGCAAAATGCAAAGATCCTTTTGGAAGCCTTTTATTGATCGGCATCTCATCCATGATCGGCATTCAAGTTGGCATTAACGTAGGCGGAGTGACTGGACTTATCCCAATTACAGGGATCACCCTTCCATTCATCAGTTATGGAGGATCTTCCTTACTGCTGCTCATGCTTTCTATGGGCATATTCCAAAATGTCGTCATGCGAATGAACTTACTTGAACAGAAAGAAAAGGTCGTGTCCATCCCAAAGGATGAGATTGCGTCTTCAAAATAAACGTAAAATCCTATACCCCCTGACATTTCTGTTCATGTCAGGGGGTTTTCCCTATTGAAGTTCATATAAAAAAAACAGGCAGTCGAAACCGACCGCCTGTTTTTTTCATTTATAATGGATACCGATTTTCGTAAAGCCAGAAATCAGACTGAGCAAAGGACAAAGTAAGCAGAAGAATGCAAATGGGGCATATTCAAGGGTTGAAACACCCAATACCTGTGTAAGGAATACACCGCAGACACCCCAAGGAACCAGAGGATTCACAACTGTTCCCGCATCTTCAAGTACCCTCGCAAGCGTTTTGGGCTGCAAGCCTAAATCTTCATACTTCTGCTGAAAGGCCTTCCCAGGCAGTATAACTGACAAATACTGTTCACCCACCAGGAAATTCACGCTGATTCCTGCAAATACAGTAGCGGAAATCACTTTCGCTACACTCGTCAATGAATCCTGGACCGCTTTTAAAATAGAAGGGATGACTCCCAATTCGAACAATAGTCCGCCCATCGCCAATGCCAACAACACCATCGAAACGGAGAACATCATACTTTCAATGCCGCCCCGCGATAGGATTGAGTCAAGTTGATCCATTCCACTCTTCAGTACAAAACCCCCGTATAAGATATCCGCTAGTTTTGCAACGGTCAAGCTTGGCGTTTGTATGAAAGCAACCACTGCCGCCGAAACGATTCCTGCTGACAATGTCGGAATCGCCGACACCTTTTTCAAAGCCATGACTAGAACGATGACAAACGGAATCAAACTCCATATGCTTATACTCGTCTCCATTTCCAGGGCTTTGGTCATGGCTTCGATTTCCTCAACACGAGCCACTTTGACATTCGGTGAAAGGAAGTAAAAGCCGATAAGTGAAATTAAAAAACCTGGAATCGTTGTCCAAAGCATATTATTAATATGTTCAAATAATGACGCTCCAACCGTTCCCGATGCAAGGTTGGTCGAGTCGGATAATGGAGACATTTTATCCCCAAGAAATGCACCGGAAATGATTGCACCGGCTGTGATCGCCAACGATAAATCCATCGCAGCCGCCATGCCTATTAAAGCAACGCCGATTGTGGCTGATGTTGTAAGTGAACTCCCGATACAGAGCCCTATTAGCGAACACACAAGAAATGTGATCGCATAGAAATATTCACCAGAAATCCAGTCAAACCCATAGTACATGATGGTAGGGATCGTCCCGCTTGCCATCCAGATGGAAATCAGCATTCCAATGAAAAAGAATATATAGATGGCTCCCATACCAGAAACTGCACCTTTGACGATAGCTGCCTCCATAATTGAAAATGGCAGCTTCTTGATCTTGCCATAGACAAATAGAAATAGGATTGCCGCTATAATTGGAATATGGGGGGCAAGTCCATAATGTATGATACCAGTTGCAATAATTAAGAATAGAACGGCCAAAACCCCAATTGCTTCAGGTAAGGAGAGCTTTAGCTTTGCATCTTCAAGACGCATAATGAATTTCCCCGCTTTCATGTTGTTAATTCTCTGAGGTGAGGATCGGACCTTATCACCCTCATAATTACTGAAACGCTTTTAAGCACTAAAGTACTAGCTAAATATAAAGGAGTTTAAGGAGTTTGTCAAAGGAATAATTTAGTAGATATTGATTTTTCCAATAATATTTCTCTAAAAAGACTTTTATTTGCCAATCTTATCTGGGCTAATTGAAAGCCCTTGGTTTTCCCATCGTTATTCGTTAACTAATGAACAGTTTTTTCTCATCATGATCGATCAGGGTCATGCAGCCTTTCTTTACGGAAAAAGATGTTCAAACTGGACTTCGCGAGAGGGAAGTATGATCTAAATATCGAAGAGGTCAAATATTCTGTGTAACCGCTTCAAGTACAATAAAATATCAAAAGGGTTTCCGAATGAGACCATTCCGAAACCCTTCTGTCTACAAACTGAAAGCCCGTGTATATTACACGGGCTTCTCCATTATTTCAAATCCATTGGATTATATAATTCCACGTCAGGATTTTTATCTTGGAACCAACGAAGTGCAAACTCATTTTCAAATAAGAATGCATATTTGTCAAACCGGTCTTTAACAAGAATGCTTCTTGAGCTATGAAGGTTTTCATCAAGCTTTTCATCTTCAGCCCAACGTGTTATCTTACTGCCCATGCGCTCCATCACGACTTCAACATTGTACTCGTTTCTCATTCGATGCTCGAATACTTCGAATTGAAGTTGCCCAACCGCACCAAGCAGATATTCTTCCATCCGAACCGTTTTGAAGAGCTGTATTGCCCCTTCCTGTACAAGTTGGTTAATTCCTTTATGGAAATGTTTCTGTTTCATGACGTTTTTAGCTGTTACCCTCATGAATAGTTCCGGTGTAAACTGAGGCAGCTTTTCAAACTGGAACATGTCTTTGCTTGTTGTGATCGTATCTCCAATCTGGTAGTTACCGGTATCATATAAACCGATGATATCTCCGCTTACCGCTTCATTTACGGTGTTCCGATCATCAGCCATGAATTGGGTGGAAGAAGACAGGTTAATCGGTTTCCCTGTCCTGCTCAAGTTTACGCTCATTCCGCGCTCGAATTTACCGGAGCAGATACGAAGGAAAGCGATCCGGTCACGGTGTTTTGGGTTCATATTCGCTTGGATCTTGAAAATGAAGCCAGAAAAATCATGACTGACAGGGTCCATTTCGCCAGACGTCGTCATCCGTGCTTGTGGAGCTGGTGCAAATTTCAAATAAGCATCCAAAAACGTCTGGACACCGAATGTCGTTAAAGCACTTCCGAAAAATACGGGACTTAGTTTTCCATTCGCAATGTTTTCTTCAGAGAATTGGTTACCCGCTTCCGTCAACAGCATGATTTCTTCCAATGTTTGCTCATATAGCTGGGAATCCTTAAGTTTATGATCCACTTTAAGCTCACCTTCGTCATTCAACGGAAGGAAACGCTCTTCCCCTTCGGTTTTGAACTGTTCAATCCGATTATTGAACCTGTCGTAAATGCCCACGAAGTCTTTTCCCATCCCAATCGGCCAGTTCATTGGATATGTTTCTATACCTAATACCTCTTCGAGTTCGGCAAGCAATTCAAGCGGCGTTTTACCTTGTCGGTCCATCTTATTGATAAAAGTGAAAATCGGGATGCCCCTCATCCGGCATACTTTGAATAACTTAACTGTCTGATCCTCGATACCCTTTGCCGAATCGATAATCATCACGGCGCTATCAACAGCCATTAGTGTGCGATATGTGTCTTCACTGAAATCTTGGTGGCCTGGTGTATCGAGAATATTGACACGGAAATCATCATATTCGAATTGCATCACTGAAGATGTAACGGAAATTCCCCGTTGTTTTTCAATCTCCATCCAGTCACTTGTTGCATACTTCCCTGTTTTTCTAGCTTTAACTGTTCCGGCATCACGGATCGCGCCGCCAAACAGCAATAATTTTTCTGTCAAAGTCGTTTTCCCGGCATCCGGGTGAGAGATGATTGCGAAGGTCCGTCGGGATTGAACCTCGTCTTTTAATGTAGTCATAAAATGTTCC
>NZ_JBHVQU010000213.1:0-6072 GCF_042886655.1 Peribacillus sp. NPDC058002
CAAAGCCTCTATCTTGGGCATTTTGAATCGCCTTTATATTTTCTTCACTAATTTCATTCTGGTCGTTTAATAATGTTCCGTCTAAATCTATCGCAATGAAACTCATGCTATATAGCCCCTTTTCTCATTTTATCTATTAAATTCACTTTCTAGCTTTATACCTGCTATCAATAAAAATCCAATCAAAAAAGAGAGTACTCCCTCTTCCATCTCGATATATATTATGGGCTATGCTTGTATCCAATTGACTTCCTCTAATTTTGAATGATTTCTCCATTCCTCTGGAAATGGTTGCTCACAGACAATCACATCGACTTTTTCTAGAGGACAAACTTTACTAAATGTGTCAACACCAATTTTAGAGTAATCCGTTAGCAATATAACTTGCTTTGATACCTCGACCATCTTGCGTGAAACTAATGTTTCATGTAAATGATAATTACTAACCCCACTTTGAATGGAAACACCACCAGCTGAAATGAATGCTTTATCAATATTAAATTGATTTAACATTTGTTCAGTGAGACCGCCGCTTATAGATTGATGCTTTGGATCAATTTGTCCTCCTAGTAATAGAATTTGTCCTGTAAACTTATTATCATTGAGCAATTCGGTTAACACAGACGATACAGGAAGAGAATTGGTTAAAATCGTAATGTCTTTTTTATTTTCAATAAACTGCGCAAATTCAAGCATGGTTGTCCCTACATCAATGGCAATCACATCTCCATTAGAAACAAGTTCTACTGCTTTTTTCCCAACCTTGATTTTCGCTTCTTGATTCACTGTTGTACGTTGTGTAAATGGAGGCTCCTCAAATTCAAAAACTGTTTTAATCGCCCCACCGTAAACCCTCTTTAAAAGTCCTTTTTCCTCTAACATCATCAAATCGCGCCGAATCGTTTCCTCTGAAACATTAAATTGATCAACTAATTCCATTACTTTAACTTTTCCCATTTTGTTAAGTTCTTTTAAAATTTCATTCTTTCTTTCTTCTGGCAAAACAGACATATTTCTTCCCCCCGTGGTCATTAATAATTCATAAAATAACACATTCTTTCTTCGGTACAAGAATTTGAACGCGTGCTCCTTGCTCAAACATTTTCCCTCGGTGGTGAAGATAATCTACAAGGAACGCGGACTCCTCTGTTTCTACTTCATATCTTAATACATTCCCTGTCATAGAAACGTCTTTAATAAACCCTTTAATTCCCCAGTTCTCTTGTAAATCCAAGCTATCCTCACCAACAGAAACTAATTGTAAAACTTCAGGACGAATGGCGATTTCATTTCCTTTTAATTCTGTGCTGCGAACAAGTTTATGGAAAACTTCCATATTACAAACGTTATAATTTCCGATAAATTTTGCAACAAATGTATTGACTGGAGAAGTATAAATTTCTGATGGAGAACCGGATTGTACAACTTTTCCTTTATTCATGACAAAAATTCGATCAGACATCGTCATTGCTTCTTCCTGATCATGAGTAACAAAAATTGTTGTAATATCTAATTCTTTCTGTATTCTCTTTAATTCTTTTTGCAAACTTTTTCTAATTTTAGCATCCAATGCGCTTAACGGCTCATCCAAAAGCAGTACTTTTGGCTCCATGACAAGCGCACGGGCAAGAGCAACCCTCTGCTGTTGCCCGCCAGATAACTGATGAGGATAAGACTCTTCTTTTCCTATTAAATCAACCATATCAATCATCTTTTTCACTCTTGATTTAACATTCTTTACCTTTTTCATTTTAAGGCCGTAAGCGATATTGTCAAAAACGGTCATATTCGGGAAAAGCGCATAAGACTGAAATACCATACCGACTTCACGCTGACGCGGTGATAAATTAGTAATATCTTTTCCATCAATTAAGATTCTACCTATATCAACACCCTCAAGCCCCGCAATGGAACGTAATAATGTACTTTTTCCGCATCCGCTTTGCCCAAGAAGTGTAGCAAATTCTCCTTTTTTTAATGTTAAAGAAATGTCATTTAGAACGACTTGATTTTCATACCCCTTAGTCACTTGATCGATGGTTACATAGCCCATTATTTTTCACCTTCTAAAGCAGTATTTTTATTAGCGTATTGTTTTTTTAAAAATGAAAGAATTCGCTTCTTATTTGACATGACAGGATTTTTTTCGTTTCTAAACGTAAGTTTTAATACAGTCCCCGTTAAAAGTAAAATCACGGAATAATACGTAATAACAATTGCACTTGTTAAGTGACCACTGCTGTTCAGTTTTTCTGCAAGATAAATTTGCAGCGTTTCAAATCTGCCCCCGACAAGCAAATTGGCAAAAGCAAACTCACTAAATAATAGTGCGACTGATAATAAGGTAGACACTAAAATACCAGATATAATATTTGGAAACACCACTGTCCGAAACGCCTGGAATTTCGTAGCACCGAGCAATTCAGCTGCATCAACAAGCTGCACGGCATTAAGCGTACGAAGACTGTTACGAATACCTTGATACATAAATGGCAGAATCGTAATGAAGTAAGCACCAATTAAAATCCAAGGTGTTCCGGCAATTGGAATCGGTCCAGCAGAATATAACTTGATTAACCCTACAGCTCCTACAATGGGAGGAATTCCATAAGGAAGCATAGCTGCTGCTTGAAGCAATCCTTCCCATTTACTGAAATATACCGTGATGATAAAAATAGTCGGCAGCATAATAACAACACTAAGACCTACAGACATGACAATTAAAAACAGCGTACGTCGAAAAGCATCAAAAAATCGTTCATCTTGAAATAATTCAATATACCATTTCATTGTATAACTCTCAGGTAAAATGGTATGATCCCATTTACCGGCAATCGAGAATACAAATGTTCCTATAAGCGGAATTAATAAATATATAACTAGTAATCCAACAATCACCTTATGAAAAGTCAATGAAGGTTTCATCGTAAATCCCTCCTAATGCGGCGCATCATTCGTTCATTGAACCACATCGCCCCTATCATGGTCGCTGCTAGAAGAACTCCCAACGCACTACCTAGCTGCGGCTTTAATGCAACGTCACTAGCAACTAGAGAAGCAATTTGCAATGACAATAAGTTATAGTTGCTGCCTACTAATGCATAGGCTGTAGCGTAAGCTCCCATCGCATTAGCAAACAAAATACTGAATGTACCTACAATACTAGGTAAAAGAACTGGAACCCCTATACGAAGCCAAAATGATAAAGTTGACCCTCCTAATAATGAAGAGGCTTCTTTCCATTGTTGCTTAATTCCTTGATAAGACGGGTAAATGAGCATAACGGCAAGAGGAATTTGAAAATATATATAAACAAGAATGAGCCCTGTCCATGAATATAAATTAAAATCCGCAAACACATCCAAACCCATTTTAGAAAATAGCAATGTAAATAACCCATTGTTTCCAAGTAAAATAATAAATGAAAATGAAAGGGGAATCCCCTCAAAGTTCGACGTCATATTGGCAATCATCAGTAATCGATTTTGTATTTTTTGTGAGAACTTTGTAAACGAATAGGCTGCAATGACCGCTATAATCACAGAAGTTACAGCAGAAAATAAAGAAATGACTAGGCTATTTTGAATGGCTTGCAAGTAAAATCCACTTTTAAATATGGTGAGATATTGATCGATCGTAACTTGAATTCCATCGTCAGCATAAAAACTATTTTTAATCATTGCTACTAATGGTCCTAATTCAAATCCAATCACAAACAAAATAAATGGCAGTAAAAGAGCTAATAAGTAAATTTTTTGTTTTTTTATTTTTCGCAAGACTTCTCGCTCCTCTTTGTTCTCTAACAATTTGGGAATTGGTTCAACAGTACGTTCGTTAAACCAATTCCCGTCAACCTTCATTCTTCATTTTATTTTGAAATATTGTATCTACCTTTAAGGGTATTTTTTCCTTTCAGACCTGGAAATTGATATGAAATCATTTTATTGGACGGCTCTATATTTAAAAGTTCACAAACGAGCGGTGCAAAAGCCAATTGCGGAACCACTTCATTGTATACACCAGGCTCAACTTTTGGACTCATGATAAAGAGCGGTACATCACGCTCACCATCTGTTATGCCGCCATGATTGCCAGTTTCACTCATACCATGATCAGATGTAATTAAAATGTGGTAACCTTCTTTGATCCAAATTGGCAAAAGTTGTGCCAACAAGCTTCCCATTTTTAAGATTTGTTCACGATATTCTTTCGATTCGGAACCGAAAATTTCTCCTTTTACATCTACACCGAGCGGATGAATATATAAAAAGTGTGGGTCATACTTTCTGCGCAAAGCTTCAGCATCCATTAACACATGGCTGTCTGGATAGTCATCATCCCAATAAAATTTTCCATATTGAATTGGCTTAGACCCATCCTCTTGCTCACGGTCTTCAATAAAATGGAATGGCGCACGATTATAAAGTTCGCTTACCCAGTAATAAGATACCGTTCCGTTTCTTAAGCCGTTTTCTTTCGTAAGATGAAAGAGACTTTTCTCAGTAGATAAGCGAACGGCTTGATTGGAAGTAATTCCGTTCACTGATGCCGGTGTACCCGTTAGTAACACTTCATATAATGGACGGGAAAGACTTGGGAGTTCCGACTTTACTTTGTAAAGTGCTGCCTGATTTGTTTCAACTAGATGTTGAATAAATCCAAGAGCCTCACATGCTTTATCATATCTCATACCATCAACAATAATTGCTATTACTTTATTTGACATGTACTAACACCTCTTCTTGCCAAAGCTGTGGTAATTTCTTTGCCGTTTCTTCCCAAGCTTTGTAATCTTCAATTGGTTTTGCATTTTTGTACTGTTCTTCTGGAACCATTTTTTCAGCTACTGCTTTCGGTAGTTCTACATCGCGAATTGGACGGGCAAATCCTTTAGCTAAGTTAATTTGCCCTTCATCGCTTAAGATATATTCTCTAGTTGCCATCGCCGCATGCGGATGCTTTGCATTTTTGTTAATAATAGTTGCGTAGCCGCTTACGACTGAACCTTCACTTGGAATGGCGACATCAAATTGATCGCGGTTAATTTGGTCAGCGTAACCAAGAGCATTGAAATCCCAAACAAGGGCAACTTCCACTTCCCCTTTTTCGATGTTAGCCGGCTTGGCATCAGTTAGGCTAAGGCGCCCTTGCTTGGCAAGCTTAGCAAAATAGTCAATTCCTGGTTGGAGATTTGTTTCATCACCACCGTAAGCCTTAGCGGCAGCAAGAACGGCCATTTGGTTCTGCGTACCACGCTGAACATCTCCAACTGTTACTTTATAATCTCCCTTTAATATGTCATCCCATGATTTTGGCGGGTCATCTACTAGTTCTTTATTAGTTAAGAATGCAATCGTTCCTTGGTAGCCAACAACCCAATCTCCATCGTCATCTTTTGCCCAGTCAGGTACCTCGTCCCAATAGGAGGTTTTATATGGCATCGTCAATTCTTTTTTTTCCGCGATGGGCCCAAAGGAAACCCCTACATCGCCGATATCAGCTGTTGCATTCTCTCCTTCCGATTCCATTTTGGCAATCTCTTCGGCACTGGATAAATCTGTATCATTGTGTTCCAATGTGTATTTTTTCATCACTTCATTCCACGTTTCTCCCCAGTTAGCCCATGAATCAGGCATACCCACACTATTAATTGTCCCCTCTTCTTTTGCCTTTGTTTCTATTTCCTTCAGGGTTAACGAACTTGGATCCTTAACTACTGGAGCAGCCTCCTCTTTAGTTGATCCACAAGCAGCTAATCCTAGTACACTCACCCCTAACATCACAGCTTGAATAGACTTGTAACAATTCTTCTTGAATGTGCAATTCATAAAAAGCGCCTCCAATTAATGTGGAATTATTAATGTTCATTACTGTTTATTACGTTTTAATCATAATCATATAATATAAATCCCACATTAATCCAATGTTAAGAGTTTGTAAATCGGTTCTTTAGTTGTCCAATTCATCATCAACTTTTATATTCATACAATTGAAAAGGATAGCTTTTTAATAGATTCGCGGGATTTGATAGGTTGACATTTTTGCATCGTATCGACGGCAAGCTTTTTTGAC
>NZ_JBHVQU010000214.1:0-6031 GCF_042886655.1 Peribacillus sp. NPDC058002
CCTTCAAATATGCGCGTCTTTCCGCATATTCACGGCATTGTGAACAAACCATGATCTTTTTTCTCTCTTCATTCAAATAAGCCATCACATTCTTGGATTTACGCTTACAAAAGTGACAGGTCTTTTTGAAGAACTTCACTTAACGATGACTTCGCCGTCCCATTCAAGCATTCCGCCAACCATGTTTGCCACTTTATATCCTTGTTCCTGAAGATAATGGCATACATTTTCACTGCGGCGTCCTGAACGGCAGATAAAAATATATTCTTTTTCTTTATCAAAATAGTCAAGGTTCGCCGGGATGTCATTCATGCGGATATGTTTTGCGCCTTCGATCATTCCCTCTTGCACTTCTTCGTCTTCCCGAACATCGACAAGTTCCATCGCTTCGCCTGCCTCAAGCTTAGCTTCCACTTCTTCCGTTGTAATGATTTTGATTTCTTCCATAATTAGCACCTCGAATTATCGTTTGATTTATCTTTTTCATTATAGCAAAATTTCCAGTTCAACATCACGTAATGGAATCGTTGATGAAAATTCCTTCATGCCATGTATTTATTTCCAGAAATTATCTTCAACACTCAAATTTTTATTGCTTCTAAAAACCATCCTGGTTAAAATGGCTCCTAACACTGCCGCCACTATCAGGATACCGAAAAGGATCGAATAATTGGCGATGATCCCTATCAACGTAGATGAGATGATGCTCCCGAAATATCGAAAGGTCGAAAAGATTCCCGATGCCGAGCCCGATGCGGATTCCTCCACGGCTTCCAGGGAAGCGACCTGCATGCTTGTAAGCCCTAAACCGATAGCCAACCCATTCACGATAAGTGTGACGGCTAGATAAAAAAGAGACTGGAATTGGATGACGAATAAGAATAATAGATTCGTTATCACCGTGATGGCGAATGAAAGGAATATGACCTTTTCCGAAGGGTATTTCCGATTAAGCTGTCCGCCTATCATATTGCTAATAGCCATTGAAATGGAGAACAGTGATAACATGACACCGCTCATGGAAGCCGAAATATCCATTTTTGTGGTCATGATCAGCGGCATGACCAACAAAATCGCATACATCGTGAAATTATTGATCAGTACAGATAAATTGGCATTCACGAATATAGGACTCTTAAATAAGCTAAAGTCTATAATCGGGGATGGGACAGACCGTTCTTTCCGTACGAATAATCCCAGGAAAAGAAGGCTCCCCATACCGAGTACGATGTACATCGCCGTTGATTTTGCATGGGTTAAAGTAATCAATAAAGTGATCGTAACGGCTAAATAAATGGAACCGATAATGTCCAATGGCTGTCGGGAATGCTTTTTCTGCAGTTTTGGTAAAAGAAAAAGGCCTCCAGCAAGTGCCCCCAATAAAAAGGGGACATTAACCAGGAATATCGCTTTCCAACTGGCTACAGCAATCAAAAGCGATCCTATCAATGGACCTACCGCTGCTCCCAGACCCATTCCCAACCCGAAAAATCCCAACACCCCTGGGAGCCGCTCACGTGAAACGGTCTGCCGGATAAGGGCAACGACATTCGGGATCAGCAATCCGCCCCCTATGGCCTGCAGTGATCGAAAAGCGACAAGCATGCCTATATTTAGCGAAAGCCCGCATCCAATCGAGGCAGCAAGGAATAGTAATATGCCAATTATATAGATTTTACGATTGCCATATAAATCCCCAAGTTTACCCGCAATCGGCTGGGTAACGGCCATTACAATGAGATAGATGGTGACGACCAAAGTGACACTGTGGATATCCAAACCGTAAAAGTCTGAAATCGAGCCCAGTGCTATCGAAATCATTGTTGAATTGATCGGTACGAGAAACGCGGCCATTAAAGTAAAAATAATCATCAGGAATTCTTTCTGTCTGCCCATTCTTTCACCTCAATCCTTCAAACAGCACTTTGTTCGACTTGCTCATCGATAATCGTAACGGTTCCCGTATTCCCATCGACAATGACACGATCTCCATCTTTTAAGCGATCCGTTCCTATTTTTGTCCCTAACACTGCCGGAATCCGATATTCCCTGGCAATGATCGCAGAATGGGACAGCATGCCGCCTGTATCGGTAATGATTGCTTTTGCATCCTGGAAAAAGGACGTCCAGACTGGTGTCGTGGTCCTGCAGACCAGAATATCTCCTTTTTTAAAATGAGAGGCTTCATGCAAACCGGATATCACCTTGACTTTTCCTTCGCATACTCCTCCGGATGCTGAAATTCCTTTAATCGTACTCGCCGTATTTTCCTTGTTTTCTTCCAATGAGCCAAACACCATTTCCACGAAAGCACGCTCTTCATCCGTAGGTTCCCCAAAAAATGATGGCGTTTTCATTTTACTCTGTAAATCATATTGCCTTTTCCGTTCCAATACCGTTTCCTTTAAAGTGTGGGGGGCATCCAAAGCGGATATGACCTCATCTTTATATAAAAACCAAATATCTTCTGCGTCATCCAGCACGTTCTGTTCAACTAAAAGCTCACTTACTTTCAATAAGTATAAACGTGCCTTTGCATCAAACATGGCATCAATATAAAAATGATGATCATCCGTGATTACAGCAGCATCCAAGACCATTTGATAATATTTTTTAAATTCGTCCCGCTCAGCGGAGTCTTCAATTCCATTTAAAAACCTTTGGTATATCCGTTTCCCGTCAGCTAATGCCGTTTCGAATTCTTTATCGAAATCATACCCATTGATGATGAAATTCTTAATGATTTGCAGTACATGCTCAGGATTTTCAATCCAGGTTTCCCCAACGAAATCATGTGCCTTAAGACATCTGTACCCGTATACATTGACGAAATTATCCACACGTTCCAGAAGATCCTTCCCTTTCCCAAACGCGCTCAGATCCCTGGATAAATTTCCTTCATCGGCATCCATGATCACCTTGAGCAACTGAGGTTCATTCTTCGCTTTCAAAGATAATTGCCACAGTATTCGATCGGACTCCAGTGACTTATTCATCACTCCAGCCATGGATTGGTAGAGTTCATGGGGCGGTTCGGTCCCCAGCAAGCTTTTGAATAGCCGTTCAAGTTTAATAGTAATACTCGCAAGCGGAAGGACGATCATGAAATGCCAGTAATAGACCTCTTTGAAAAACCCTTCTAACTCACCCAACCCTCTTATCGCTTTGGCTGCCGTGAATTCCTTCGAAGTTTCTTCATCCATATATCGATAAATGGGCAATAAATGATCATGGATAATATCATGCATCCTGTTCGTCATATCTGGATACAAGGTCTCCATAAGCTTTTCGTTTTCCATGAATAATTGCTTGGGGTCCGTTTCTAGGTGGATTTGCTTTCCGTAATAATACCCGTTATGGACTTTCATTTGGATGTATCCCGACGGTTCCCTGAGTTCCTCTGCCGCTTTAGCCATTCCTTGATAAAATGGTTGGGTGACTATGGATGCGAATAATGGGGAAATTGGATCAGGAAATCTTGAATCGATCAAAACCCAAAAGTCCTCCATATCAGTCCGATCCAAAATAAATTCTTTCCTTGCTTCTGGAATGACTTCAGCGTCTTCGATCACTGTTGTAATCGGGCGGGCTTGCAAGAGATATACCTTTTGATCTTGAATGGCGAATTCCAAATCGACAGGATGCCCATAATGCTTCTCCACCTCCAGTGTCAATTCGGTCAATTGTGTAAGCAGCGCATCATTGAGGCAATATGCCTCCTGTTCCGCTTTTGTGGTTTCCGCTTCTAACGTGCCTTTGGAGCCGGAGATGATTTTCAGCTCTTTGCGGCCCTTGATTTTCTCGATCTTTGTACAATCACGTTTAGCCAAATAGGTATCAGGTGTCACGATACCAGATACCACCGCCTCCCCGAGCCCATAACTGGCATTTATCACAATATGATCTGGATTGTACGTAACGGGGTCCTGGCTGAAAATCACTCCTGAAACATCTGAATGTATCATACCTTGGACCACAACGCCCATTGATATTTTTTCAGCACTTTCATGAATGGTTTCGGTATATTGCCGAACCCGGTTCTCGAAACAGGAAGCCCAGCAGCCTTTTACCCTTGATAGGAATTCTTCATCCGTTTTAACATTCAGGTATGTTTCATACTGACCGGCAAAGGATGCCCCTTCCAGGTCTTCTGCACCCGAAGAGGAACGGACTGCCACGGATGCATAGTCTTCCCGCAGCTCATGAAAAGAGCTCAACAGGGTGCTTGACAAGTCATCCGGGATGCTCGCCTCCATAATCTCGGCCTGGATGGCTTCACTTTGTAAATCCAGTTCATTTCTTTCTACGAAATGCATGAATGAATCATTGTTAATGACAAACCCATTAGGCACGGGCATGCCCAACTTCGTCATTTTAATTAAATGTAAAGCTTTTCCCCCTACGATTTCATTGGACTCAGCAGCATTTTCAAATCGCTCTGTATACATATTCGCTCCCCTTCCATCACGTTGAATATCCAAGATCGAGAAATACCCATTTATAGGTATAAATCCCACTCTTAACCATAAAGGAAATCCTGTTACATTGCATTTGAAAAGGCTTACACTAAATTCCATGACGGGCATTGCTTTCGCAATGATTATTAGGGCTTTATTGCCATTTTCCCGAATGATCGATCGCAAAAATGCAACAAACTATTCAATTTTATATTTATTTACATTTATTAAGTAAATACACCAAATCCAATCACAACGAATAATCCCTACAATAGTCACAATGGGGCCTGAATGAAAAAAACGCCGGCGAATATAATTTTCGCCGGCGTTTTAAAGATCGATATTAATGCTTGAATCCCAGTTGATATTGTTTAGGGATCTCCGTTTTTATATTCAAAGATTTAGATGCTTCAAGTGCCCAATAAGGGTTTCGCAGCATTCCTCTGCCGACGGCAACCAAATCGGCTTCTTCATTGCCAATGATTGAATTCGCTAGAATCGGATCATCTAATCGACCTACAGCAATCACGGGGATATCCAAAGCTTTTTTGATTTCCCTCGCCAACGGAGTTTGATAGCTAGCATGCGTACCCGGTCTTCCGTCTGCTCCAATCGGACCTTCTCCTCCAGAACTTACATGGAACATATCGACTCCTGCTTCTTTAAAGACTTGTGAAAAGGCAATGCTTTCCTCAATGCCATATCCGCCTTCAACGTACTCTTTTGCAGAAATGCGCATGATTAAAGGCATGTCGGCAGGCATTTCGCTTTTCACTGCTTTAATGACTTCCACTCCGAATTTAGTCAGGTCTTTTCCATATTCGTCATCACGTTTATTCGTAAGCGGTGATGTGAATTGGTGGATTAAATACCCGTGTGCACCATGTAATTCGATTACGTCAAATCCTGCTTGAACAGCCCTTCTGGCCGATGCCCGGAATTTATCGACCATTCCCTTCACTTCTTCCGTTGCTAAAGCTCTTGGTGTTTTGTACGTTTCATCAAACGCAATGGCTGATGGTGCCACCGGAGTTTCGGCATCCTCCGCTTTACGGCCTGCATGGGCAATTTGTATCCCGATTTTTGCACCGTATTGATGAACTTCCTTAACGATGTTGGAGAAAGCTCCAATTTGGTCGTCGGACCATAATCCAAGATCACGATTCGAAATGCGCCCATCAGGCTCCACATCGGTCATTTCCACGATAATCAATCCCGTGCCTCCAACTGCCCTGCTTACATAATGTTGCTGGTGCCAGTTTGTTGGTATACCATCTTCCGCTTCGACGGAGTATTGGCACATCGGCGGCATGACGATCCTATTTTTAAGTTCAAGTTCTTTTATGCGATAAGGTGAAAATAAATCATTCATAATTTTTTATCTCCTTTTTCATATAATGCATGCACATGCATTTATATCATCTGATTTATTCTGTGTCAACTAATCAGATTCCCGAATCTTTCATTGTAAACGACATCATCTTGTTGGTACAGCATTTCCATCCCCACCAATGCGGAGATCCAATAAAAAAAGCTGTTTTGGCATACTTTGTTGCTATTTACCAAGTAAAGCC
>NZ_JBHVQU010000215.1:0-3318 GCF_042886655.1 Peribacillus sp. NPDC058002
GTGTGAATATTGAATATATTATTTAAATTACTAGTTTAAAATAACAATAAAAATGGTCGTTTCACTATCACTCTCAAAGTATTGGGAAATAATGGTGGGAGAAAGGATTATACATAAAATTTGAGGAGAATGCTATATTACGCTTGTGGAATTCTGATTATTAAAAATTTTTAGTTGCGTAAGATTGATTAGGGGCGGAGGGCTAATTATGATAGTTTTTGACCGAGTGAATAAGTTTTATGGCGATTTCCATGTATTGAAAGAGATTAATCTTACGATTAAGAAGGGGGAAGTGGTCGTGGTCATCGGACCATCCGGATCAGGGAAAAGTACACTGCTTCGATGCATTAATCGTCTAGAGACCATTTCGGAAGGTTCCCTTTCCATAAATGGTTCAAATGTAGCGGATAAAAAAACGGACATAAACAAACTCCGTCGGAATATCGGTATGGTTTTCCAGCATTTTCACTTGTATCCTCATAAAACCGTGCTAGAGAATATCATGCTTGCCCCAAGGAAGGTTTTAGGCCAATCCGAAGAGGAAGCGAAAAAGATTGCACTAAAGTATTTGGACAAGGTGGGGATTGGAGATAAAGCGAATTCATTTCCTTCCCAGCTTTCTGGTGGACAGCAACAACGGGTAGCGATTGCCAGAGGTTTGGCAATGGGTCCCGAAATCATGCTATTTGATGAACCTACCTCAGCCTTGGATC
The DNA here is from genome assembly GCF_042886655.1 of Peribacillus sp. NPDC058002. Classification (NCBI taxonomy): domain Bacteria; kingdom Bacillati; phylum Bacillota; class Bacilli; order Caryophanales; family Bacillaceae; genus Peribacillus; species Peribacillus sp. NPDC058002. The sequence goes on from NZ_JBHVQU010000215.1 coordinate 714, forward strand.
CAGAAATGATCGGCGAGGTACTGGATGTAATGAAGGCCCTTGCCCATGAAGGCATGACGATGGTGGTGGTTACACACGAAATGGGATTTGCCCGTGAAGTAGCGGATCGAATCGTATTCATGGACGAAGGCAGGGTTTTGGAAGAGGCATCACCGGCTGAGTTTTACGCCAATCCTCGTGAAGAGAGGGCTCGTTTATTCCTTAGCCGTATATTAAATCATTAAATAAAAAACAGGGGTGAATTTCATGTTTAAGAAAAAGAAATGGTTAAAATTATCTTTGCTATCATTACTGGCTGTCATCTTATTAGCTGGATGCGGCGGGGGCAAGGAATCAGACAAAGCTGATGATGGTGGAGGTAAAGACAAAGCAAAAGATGTTCTCGCACAAGTGAAGGAAAAGGATAAGATCGTTTTCGGGGTGAAAAATGATACAAGGCTATTCGGTCTGAAAAATCCTAAGACTGGAGATGTAGAAGGCTTTGATATTGATATCGCCAAAGCTCTTGCAGCAGAAATCCTTGGTGATGAGAATAAAGTTGAATTTAAAGAAGTGACATCTAAGACAAGGATGGCATTATTGAATAATGGTGATATCGATGCGATTGTAGCGACCATGACAATCACGGAAGATCGTAAAAAAGAAGTTGACTTCACTGATGTTTACTTCGATGCCGGACAATCTTTGTTAGTCAAAAAGGGCAGTGATATTAAGGGTATTGATAGCTTAAAAGGGAAAAAGGTATTGGCCGTCAAGGGCTCTACTTCTTCCATAAATATCCGTGAAAAAGCTCCTGAAGCACAAGTGCTTGAATTTGAAAACTATTCCGAAGCGTTCGCCGCACTTAAATCCGGGCAAGGGGATGCCTTGACAACGGATGATTCCATCCTTTATGGAATGGCGGATGAGGATCCAAGTTATGAACTTGTTGGCGGTACATTTACGGAAGAGCCTTATGGAATTGCCGTGAAAAAAGGAAATGCTGACTTTGTTGGCGAGTTGAATAAAGCTCTTAAGTCACTTAAAGATTCAGGCAAGTACGATGAAATCCATGATAAATGGATTAAACATTAAACATTTTAGCAAATGTATAAGGGAAGCTGGCCTTAAATAACATTTGAACATATGTCTGTGGGGATGAGCGTTTTGCTCATCCTTACTAGTTAAAGGAGTGTACGCCGTGCTTGATTTCTCCATTTTAACAGAGAACCTGGATATGTATTTATTAGGCTTTAGAAATACGATCATGTCGAGTTTGATCGCGTTGGTAGCGAGTTTGATTCTTGGTGTGCTTATTGCTATCATGCGGATTGCGCCGATAAAGCCACTAAACTGGCTGGGTACCGCCTATGTCGAGTTCATTCGGAATATACCGTTATTGATCATAACCTTTTTCTTCTTTCTCGGTCTTAAACTTAGCGGTCTATACGCAGGGACATTGGCTTTGACCATTTACACTTCATCTTTCATAGCTGAGGCAATTCGAGCGGGCATACTTTCCGTGCCAAAGGGTCAAATGGAAGCTGCCCGTTCTTCAGGCCTGACATATGGGCAGGCAATGAGGCTAGTCATATTGCCACAGGCCGTTAAAATAGTCATACCTCCTTTAGGGAACCAATTTATCAATCTAGTTAAGAATTCTTCCATTTTGGCCGTCGTTGCAGGACTCGATCTTATGTACCACGGGGATTTGATTTCTTCAAGGACATTTGTCGTGTTTGATGTGTATATTTTCGTTGCAGCCTTTTACTTAATACTTACCATTCCTTTAAGTTTTGGCGTTGGTTATTTGGAAAAACGTCTGGCTAAGAGTAATTGAAGGAGGTATATGATATGGATTTTGCAGGTGCCTATACACCAGATAATCTTAAGTTTTTATTAGAAGGATTTTGGGTAACGCTCCAGGTAGCTTTTATATCCATCATTCTAAGTTTCATTATTGGCGGGCTTGTTGGTATTATCCGTTACGCAAAGGTGCCGGTGATATCACAAATATTGGCTTTGATTGTAGAAACGATTCGGAATTTACCGCTGTTATTAATAATATTTTTTACGTATTTTGCTTTGCCGGAGGTGAGGATTAAACTGGAAATCATTCCAGCGGCCATTGTTGCCTTGACAATATTCGAGTCTGCCATGCTTTCTGAAGTCATTCGAAGTGGACTTAAATCGATTGATAAAGGCCAAATGGAAGCTGCCCGTTCATCAGGCTTGAGCTATACACAGGCATTGATACATATTATTCTTCCCCAAGCGCTGCGCCGCATGGTTCCTCCTATTGTCAGCCAATTCATTTCATTATTAAAGGATACCTCTTTAGCTGTTGTCATCTCTTTACCGGAGCTGACTCATCATGGTCAAATCATATATGGACAAAGTCAAAAGTACTTAATCCCAATTTTGATCCTTGTGGCTCTCATGTATTTCATTGTTAACTATTGTCTCTCTATGGTAGCCCAAAGACTTGAATTGAAACGAACCTAAAAAAACGACTCAGGAATGAGTCGTGTTGTACATTTCAACAAAATGAGGTTTTTGCGTTAACCACGGACCATAGTTTATAATAAGAATAGAGTAGCGACAATTAGTTTTTAATTTTTAATTA
>NZ_JBHVQU010000215.1:3328-6019 GCF_042886655.1 Peribacillus sp. NPDC058002
TCAATAATACAAATTTAATTTACACTTTTTTTTTACTTTGTTGCTCTTTTTTATTTTTTTGTTTAATTTGTGCTTATTAGGTTACCACATCTAATTTAATCTTAAGCAACCTAAAAACACGACTCCGGAATGAGTCGTTTTCTACTTGTCTACAAAAGGAGGTTTTTGCTATCACCTCGGACCATCGTTTAAAAGAAGACTTGAGTAGCCTCATGTATTTTTACATTTTTAATTAGGGATGAGTCCCTAACCAGCTAGAAGAATTTGCGACACAACTGCCGAATAACCGGCAAGTTGAGACACCGCTAGATGCTTGCGGCGAAAAGGATTGGCAGACAGTCTGCGGAAAGCGAGCGGATTTCTGAAATCATCTAGAATATTAGAAGTATAAGTGCACAAAAAACGAATCTTTTTCTTTTACTAACCGTATATATAAAGGAAGAAAGAAGGTGGAAGATATGTCGGAAATCAAACTAACCAATAGCAAAGCTATAGTATCATTGATCATGGGGGTATTATCCCTGTTAATTCCATTCATAGGCATCATATTAGGTATTCTAGGTTTAATATTTGCTTCGAAGAGTAAACAAGAAATTAAGCTTACTGGTGAATCTGGAAAGGGATTAGTGACAGCTGGGAAAGTGTGCAGCATCATTGGAATTATCTTGAATGTTATCTTGATCCTGATTTTCCTGGTGTTTTTTTATTTCACGGTAAGTACGGACATAACAACCTTTTAAATCTAAGTAATAACCTAAAAAACTAAGAAAAGTAATTTAAACATATTTAAAATGGAAATTCATGTTATAATTAACTAAAAACCTAAATATGGTATGAAGGGATGATATTTTGACCATTCAAATCTTTGAGTATCCAGCCGTATTCTATTATGAAAAGCACCCGTTGATTATCGATTCTTTTTCCGTTCAAGTTTGCTTCCCGGATTTTAGGCGAGAAGGAATTATTTCTTCCGTTAGCGGTAGGAATCGGGTAGATGCCTTAGCTTGTGCTCAAGAACTGTTGGAAGCCATGGTCGAACATTTTATTCACGATAAAAAAACAATCCCGGATGCAAGTGAAATGGAAAAGGTGAATCTGGATAGGGGGATTAATATTTGTGAGGCTGCCCCCTTCAGGATTGAAATAGAAAATATCACATATGAAAAATAAAAAAACCTTGTCGATTAGGGGACAAGGTTTTTATTTTGTATTTCTTTACATTCAATGAACATTTTATAACCCTGAATGTCAAACCAAAATTTGTACATAGTTTATTATTTTTTGAGTAAGCTGAAGTGACGGTGAAAATGATTCCACTGCATATTTGAAAAACCATCATTACCTGAAAAAGGAATGATGGTTTTTTGGTTCGTTTGAATCCCTTTAAATATTTTTTATTTTTGGGGAAAGGATATTGCGTTCTTTATAACGAATATGTATAGTATAGGTAACATAGGTAAAAAGTATCAATAGTTATATATTTTGGAGGTGTATGTGTGAAATATTATATAGCATCAGACGAAAAAAATTTGAAGCAAGTAAGGTCATTGATCAAGAAATTGACTTCAAAAGGGTTTACTTGTGTGAATGACTTGAATTTAATTACGAATGATGAAAAAAACCAAATAAAGGACGGCATTGGAGAATATGAAAAAAAAGGGATTGAGGAAGCCGATTTCATGCTGATCTTCCTAACAGCAGGTAAAGGTAATCTATATGAGCTTGGATATGCTTTATCTTTAAATAAGAAAATTATAGTGTATTCACCCGAGAAAGACAATTATCATATTAATAAAAAATCAATATTTCATAATCTGCCCGAGGTTACAATCTGCAGCGGGACTTTTTATAAGCTGGTTAAATTGATACATACGCTTTCTCAGGAAGGATCTGAAAAAGATTCACTGCATCTAAAATGAATGTCAAATGTAAAATTTAAAGGATACCCTCAAATAAAATTTCTTTTGAACGAAGTGTTTAATGTAATGAAAATGAGGGTAAAGACCATTAAAAAAAGGGAGAGGACTGTTTTGGCCATTATTGATATCGACCAGTTATTGTTAGCCACTGAGGCGATTGCGGAAGAGTCAGTTCCATTCCATCTTGATACATTTGACATCGATCAACTTTTAGATAAAACGGATTTTTGGAATTGGTAAGGAAAAGCATGCCCAGAGAGGATATGCTTTTTTTTTGAGTGAAAAATAACCTGATTACCGGTATAAAATTATACATGTAATCAGGCAGGTGAGGATATTTTAGATAAAGTTAAAAACGGCGTCCTTTTACGAATCCTAAAATCACAAACATCGCGATGGTGCCTATTACAAAAATTGCTTTAATGGATGTTAAGAGAATTTCATCGTACATTTGTATTACCCCCTTGTATGTAATGACAGTGCGATTATGATTAGCTGTTGATGTATAAATTATAACATAAAGTCAATAACTGATGGTGGGAAAATAAAGACGATATGGGTAATAATGTATAGGTTGTACAATTAAAACATAAAAAAAGATATCCTCTAAACAGTGGATATCGGTATTGAGAATTATTTAAGTCCAAGCGCTTTTTTCGTTTTGGGTCCGACGACTCCATCTGAAGTGAGCTTTTTGGATTTTTGGAATTTCTTTACAGCAACTTCAGTATTTTTTCCAAATGACCCATCTACTCCTTTAGTGCTGTATCCA
>NZ_JBHVQU010000216.1:0-6011 GCF_042886655.1 Peribacillus sp. NPDC058002
GGCTATGACTATCTATGTAAAATATCCAATACGCTAGTCGAATCCAACCATTTATCATTATATACGGATAAGGGAAGAAATTATTATCAAATTACTGAAAAAGGCAAAGAACTTTACATATGGTACCAAGAAAATTTCCTGGAACGGTTTTCAGAAGTGAAAAAGGTCATTGATCGCTTCATGTTCGATTTAAGGGGTTCTGGTGAAAACCCACCGGTCATTAATGAACTGCCAGAAGAATACAGGTCGTATTTCTCGAAAATAATATCGGTGAAAGACCTTGTCCGTTATGTAACTTTAAAAGCCGCTTTCACTAAGAAGCCTATTTACATGGGGGAAATTGGCGATCTGCTTAAAAATCAGTTCGGTTGGATTGCTTCAAACGGGTATTTGTACGATTTATCTCATGAAATGGAAGAGAACGGCCTTCTTGTCGGCAGATGGGAAAGTGAAAAACGAACTAAACGATATTTACGAATCACCGATGAAGGACAGCATCATTACAAACAGATTGCGGATTCTGCAGCCTTTCAAGTCCAGGAAATCCAAAAATATATGGCCAGTGTCGTTATGTTCCTAAAAGAAAAGAGTTAAATGAATATATGAAATGGAACCCCTTAATTTTGCAAGGAGATTGGAGTTACATGCTTAAATTGGTTCGTTTCAGGGTAAATGTTACTTAAAAAACTTCTTAACAAGGGGGAATGACTGATGGTGGAAAAAAACGAAGAAATGGGAAGCCTATTCAGTTTCATTAAAGGCCAGGTAAATAAGCTGCCCATTTCACAATCGAAAAAGAACAAAATGCTCGACCAGCTCTTAAAGTTAAAAACAATGACAGTTGATGCAAGGGAACCGAGAATTGCTCTTGTCGGAAGGCGAGGTTCCGGAAAATCATCACTGATCAATGCGATGTTTGGACAGGAACGGCAATATGTCAGTTCCGTTAAATCTGGAACGGGTAAGGGAAAATGGCTATGGTACCCGAGTGATGCCGAGCCCAAAATCCGTTTGCTGGACTCCAGGGGGCTGGGAGAGAGTGAAGCTCCTACTGAAGAGTTCGAAGAAGAAACACCAATGGATGAATTGATAAAAGCGGTAACCGAAGAACAGCCTGATGTGTTTCTTTTCTTGATTAAGGCAAAAGAAGCTGATTCACGGATTGAAGAAGATTTACAAGAGTTGAAAAAGCTGCGCAAAATCGTTAAAGAGAATCACCATTATGATGTACCTGTCATCTGTGTGATCACACAAGTGGATGAATTAGATCCGCCACATTATAAACAAGTACCTTTTGATGCCAATCCTAAGAAAAAACAAAATATTGATGAAGCCATCGCTTTGATGTCAAAACGATTTAAAGAGAGTGATATACCATTATTGAACATCATTCCTACTTGTTCGTATATTGATTTTGATGAAGGCGGAAATATTGAATATGATATGCGTTGGAACATAGAATTGCTTTCTGATTACTTGATCGAGGCCTTACCCAGTGAAGCGAAGCTGAAGACTGCCAAAGCGATGCAGAGTCAATTCGTTAAGAAGAAATTCGCGCGGACGATAGTGGGAACGTTTACGGCAATAGCCGGTATAATCGGTGCAGAGCCAATACCTTTCGCTGATTTTCCCATTTTGACTGGCATTCAAGGTTTGATGATTGTGGTGATTGGTTTTATCGCGGATAAAGAAATCAATACGAAAACGGCAAGTGAATTCATTGCGGCATTAGGGGTCAATGTTGGAATCGGTCTCCTTGTCAGAGAAGGTGTCAGGGCTGCAGTCCGTTTCATCCCAGGAGCTGGTCTAGCCGTTTCCGGTGCCGTAGCGGGCGCGGTCACATATGGAATCGGGCAAGCAGCGATAGCTTACTTTCTCGAAAACAAAGATATTGATCAGGCGAAGGAAGCTTACAAGAATGCGAACAAAGAATATAAAAATGAAGATATTGACTCTTAATGGGCAAATTCAAACTATAAACTACACTAAGGTGATATGATAAAGTGGAGTTCGCAGTTCTGTTTCTGCTGCTGTATGGTTCAGGATTTTCTACAGGAGGGATGATCTTCATGTCGTTTTTTCAATCACGGAAGCAAAAGGAATATATACAAAAATTAGAGGAAGCGATTCAGTCCTTTTCCAGCCGAGCTGAAGCGCTTGATGATTCAAATGGATTTCCTTTTGAAAACATTCAGGAGTTAAAGGAATTTGGATATCCCCAATTAACATTAGCAAAAGAAGATGGCGGATATGGCGGTTCCTTATATGATTTTCTCCTTTGCCAAGAAAAAATAGCCCAATATTGCGGCCCAACAGCCTTAGGGATAGGCTGGCATGTTGGAACGGTCCTATCCTTAACGGTGAAGAGACCGTGGGAAAAAGGAGTCATGGATGAATTGTTTGATGAAGTGTCGAAAGGCGCTCTCATCAACACGGCGGCATCCGAGGCTGGAACGGGAAGCCCGACGCGCGGAGGCCGACCGGAAACGATCGCCATCAAAAAGGGTCAGCAATGGAAGTTGAATGGCAGAAAGACCTTTACTACACTCTCTCCTGTCCTTGATATTTTTCTAGTAACGGCATGGGTTCCCGAGGATGAGCGGCTAGGCACATTTTTAATTCATCGCGATGTAATGGGGGTAAGTATAGAAGAAACTTGGGATATGATTTCCATGCAGGGGACAGGAAGTCATGATTTGGTGTTAAATGACGTCAGCCTGCCTGAAAAGTATTATGTCATGAAAAGCAATCCAGGTGAAAAAAGAAAACCTGAAGCATGGCTATTACATATACCGGCCTGCTACTTGGGAATCGCGGTGGCAGCCAGAAATTACGCAGTCGAATTTGCAAAAACCTATTCTCCCAATAGCTTACCAGGACCAATCAGGGACCTTCCGAATGTTCAAAGGACAATTGGGGAGATGGAACTGGAATTGGGAGAAGCACACCATTTCCTGTACTCCGTCGCAGAAAAATGGGTGCGGAACCCTGAAGATCATGATGAATTATCGAAGCAATTGGGTGCTGTTAAGTTATCGGTCGTCAACAAATCGATTTCCATCGTCGATAAAGCGATGAGGGTCGTCGGAGCCAAAAGTTTACAACGAAATAATCCCCTGCAACGTTACTATAGGGATGTACGCGCAGGACTTCATAATCCTCCGATGGATGATGCGACAATCACCATGCTCGCAAAGTCAGCTCTTTATTAAGATTATATTCGGATATTTTGATGGCACTGAAATGACTTCGTCGTTTCAGTGTTTTTTTCTATCCTTGAATCATCTCGCCTCTAGCTACATCTTTTTTTACTCCTGCATGGAAATTTCACTAGCATATCATTCTCTATCTTGTTATTATTGATATACCTGTCTAAATCTTCGAAAAATATCGAAAGTTCGGTGTATAAATGAATCTTATGACAAAAGATTTACTGATTAACTTTTTAATTATCCTTTTTCCGATCTTTTTACTGCAAATGAGCTATCTAGTGAAGTATGTATATCGTTTAGATGCATTAAAAGGATCCTTCCTATCTATTTTCCCTATTCTTTCACTTGTTCTATGCATGCTATTTCCCGTTGTTATGGAAGAGGATTTTGTTTGGGATCTCAGATGGATCCCTTTTCTTTTAGGCGGTTTATATGGAGGCTATCGGTTAGGAATCATATTGATCGTCATCACTCTTCTTATTCGCTATATATCAGGGGGGGAAAATGGATTTTATATCTCATGCATCACTTTTCCACTCATTGGAGTTTCCTTGTTTTTTATATCTAAATACTATCTTAAAATGTCTGTAAGTAAAAAAATCTGCATGGGTATATCATTAATATTCATTGTTCAAATTCTCACACAGTTTATTTCAACAGAAGTATTTGAACTTACTATCGGGATAAGTCTATGGAAACAATACTTCACGATCCATGTCATAGGAATCGTTGTTGTAATCTTATTATGGGAAGTCATCCTCACTAATTTTCAGGTTCTCGAAAAATTAGTGAAAGCGGAAAAAATGCAGGTCGTCAGTCATCTGGCTGCAAGCATATCTCATGAAGTCAGAAATCCCCTTACAGTTACCAGGGGATATATTCAAATGTTAAGCGAAGACGTGTCTTCCCATACAAAGGTCAAATATGCAAATATTGCACTGAATGAATTAGATCGGGCCACGGATGTGATTAATGATTATTTGACGTTTGCTGCCATAAGCCCTGAAAACACAGAGCGATTAAGGGTATCCGAGGAAATTCAGCATGTCGTGGACAGCATAAAACCCTTTGCTGATAATAATGGAATAAAATTGAAGTTATTCCTTCTCGAAGATAGGGCTAATTATGTCATGGGTGAAAGGAAGAAATTCCAGCAATGCTTGTTCAATATCATAAAGAATGGAATAGAATCGATGGACCATGATGGCGAAATATACATTCATTTATTTCATGCAGCCTCCACCATCCAAATTAAGATCCAAGATCAAGGAATTGGAATGACACAGGAACAAATATACCGTTTAGGTGAGCCTTACTTCACGACAAAAAATAAAGGGACGGGATTAGGCATGATGGTTTCGTATAGCGTTATCAAAAGTATGGATGGAACGGTACATGTATCAAGCGTACAAGGGAAAGGGACATGTTTCACTATTAACCTGCCCATACATAGAAACGAGCTTATTTAAGTTAGTGTAAATTGACGGTTTTAAACTCATAGATTACAATTTAAGTAAAATACCAATATTATGAAATGATTCAATAACGCATTTGATACCTAAGGGAGATGACGAAATGAAATCGCTTACTGATGGGCAAATCATTTGGGAACCGACAATGGAACAAATCGAGCAAACGGTATTGACTCAATATGTGAAATGGTTAAAAGAAAAAAAAGGTTTAACATTTCATGATTATCATGAATTATGGAAATGGTCGGTAGATGAACTGGAGGAATTTTGGGCTTCACTTTGGGAATATTGTGATGTAAAAGCAGCCAGGAAATATGATAGGGTATTAGCCGAGCAATCGATGCCAGGTGCGAAATGGTTCGAGGGGGCAAGGCTTAATTATGCTGAAAATGCATTATTGAATGATCAAGAAGAGAAAACGGCGATTTTTTTTCGTTCAGAACATATCAGGAAGCAAGAGGTCAGCTGGAAAGAGCTGAAAGAAAAAGTAGCTTCTGTCGCCCATTCATTAAGGAAACTTGGTGTGAAATCCGGTGACCGTGTTGTTGCCTATATGCCGAATATTCCTGAAGCGGTCATAGCTTTCTTGGCAACAGCAAGCATAGGTGCCATCTGGTCCAGTTGCTCACCTGATTTTGGGGCAAGAAGTGTCATAGATCGTTTCAAACAGGTTGAACCGGTTGTATTACTGGCGGTTGATGGGTATCAGTACAATGGAAATGTATATGATAAAACATCAGTCGTCTCACAGCTTATACAGGAATTGGTCACTGTCAAGCATACCGTTTTGGTTCCTTACATAGAAAAAAAGATTTTGGAAGTGAATCTGGAAGATGTGATTCCTTGGGATGACCTTTTAGAAGAAAAGGCAGAATTATCTTTTGAAAGTGTTCCGTTCGATCATCCGCTGTGGATCCTTTATTCATCAGGTACAACCGGGATGCCAAAACCAATTGTACAAGGGCATGGCGGAATATTATTGGAGCATTTTAAATCAACAAAAATCCATCAAGGCATGACTTCCGGGGATACTGTATTCTGGTTTACGACGACAGGCTGGATGATGTGGAATCTCCTTATGGGCGGTTTGCTTAATGAGGGGACCATCGTCCTTTATGACGGCAGTCCCTCTTTTCCGAATATGGATGCCCTTTGGGAATTGGCGGAAGATACAGGCATGACTTTCTTTGGAACAAGTGCACCTTTCCTTACCAATTCCATGAAATTAGGTAACAAACCGATGGGAAAATATGATTTATCCAAATTGAAGTCTCTTTTTTCCACTGGAGCTCCATTGTCTGGCGACGGTTATAAATGGGTGTATGAG
>NZ_JBHVQU010000217.1:0-779 GCF_042886655.1 Peribacillus sp. NPDC058002
GTTTTACCTTTCTTCTCTAATATATTCATGGTTAAGTTGGTTGAATTTGTTAAATTATATTTCCCGGTTTTTCTGCTAGGTGCTATTTTTGGGAAACTGGTAGAAATAAGCGGTGTAGCAAAGAGCATAGCAAAAATAATTGTCCGATTTATCGGGGCTAAACAAGCCATTCTAGCCATTGTGATAATGGGCGCAATCCTGACATATAGCGGCGTTAGTTTGTTTGTTGCAGTGTTTGCCATCTATCCATTTGCTGCTCAGCTATTTCGCGAGGCTAATATTCCAAAGCGATTAATTCCTGCGACAATCGCAGTTAGTGCATTTACCTTTTCCATGGATTCACTTCCAGGATCTCCACAAATTCAGAATGTCATTCCAACTGGTTTCTTTAAAACAGACATTTATGCTGCACCGACATTGGGGATTATTGGGGCAATATTTATCATTTCCTTAAGCCTATTATACTTAAATCATTGTCGACATAAGGCAGCTAGAAATGGTGAAGGGTATTTTGGAATTGGCGATAAAGCTATTGATAAGGAAGCTGCCGAAGCAGAATTGGCAGCCAGTTCTGCAATATCATTGGAAACGACTAATAAGTTCGGAATGGATTCTGAAAAAGCTCTAAGTAGAAAAGACTGGCTTGCTTTTATTCCGTTGGTGCTAGTCGGAGTGATGAATAAGTTTTTTACTGAGTCTTTTCCTCTTTGGTATGCCAAAGGATTCGATTTTGCCACGATTGGATTAAAAGATTATGGTATTGTCGATATGTCTAAAGC
>NZ_JBHVQU010000217.1:789-5983 GCF_042886655.1 Peribacillus sp. NPDC058002
GTCTAAAGTTATTGGTGTCTGGTCTGTGGAGATGGCTCTTATTCTCGGGATAATGGCAATCGTCTTATTAAATTTTAAAGCTGTCAAATTAAATTTCAATTCGAGTATTAATATTGGCATTAGTGGGGCATTGCTAGCAACCATGAATACGGCAACCGAATATGGCTTTGGGGGTGTGATTGCAGCTTTACCCGGCTTTTCTGTGGTACAAGATTATCTCACTGGAATGTTTTCGAATCCTTTAATTAATGGGGCGATCATGACAAATGTTTTGTGTGGCATTACTGGATCAGGATCTGGTGGGATGAGCATTACGTTGAGCTTAATGGCGGATACGTATATACAAACTGCTGCTCATTTTGACATTCCGTTGGAAGTTTTACATCGTGTCATTTCTATGTCAGCAGGTGGATTTGATACTTTGCCACATAACGGAGCTATAATAACTCTTTTAGCTGTTACGGGACTCACACATCGCCAGGCATATAAAGACATTTTTGTTATTACCATTATAAAGACACTTGCTGTATTCTTTGTAATTGGTATATTCAGCTTGTTTGCCATCGTTTAACCATTTCCCGTTGAACATAGGAAAAAACATCTCTATTTCTTGCTTTACCCGCTTTTTATATGGAATAATACGTCTCCTAAATGAAAAAAGTTTTTATTCGTGTTGATTTTAAGGAATATCACTAAATTATATAGTCTTCAGTATTTAATATCTGAATATTCAGACTTGTAATTCGATCACAAATAAAGGAGATGAAATAATGTTTAATAAATATTTCCATCAATATGAAATCGGAGAAACATGGATGTCGAAAGGACGTACTATAACCGAGGCTGATTTAGTAATGTTTTCTGCATTTAGCGGTGACTGGTTTCCCCTCCATACTGATAAAGAGTATGCAGCAAATACACAATTTAAGCAACGGATAGCCCACGGAATGCTTATACTTTCGGTTGCAACCGGCTTATTTCATTTTGAACCGGGAATCGTTGTTGCATTTTACGGCTTGGAGAAAGTTCGATTTATAAACCCTACCTTTATTGGGGACACGATACATGTAGAATTAAAGGTGATTGACCTTTTTGAAAAGGGCTATCAAGGTGTTGTAACAGTCATCCAGGAAATAAAAAAACAAAACGGAGAAACTGTAGCCATAGCCAACATGAAAATAATGGTCAATTCTGATGCCAATGTAAAAATATAGTAGTCAATTAAGGTAAAACAAGCTTTGGACTGCTTATGGATGGAGAGGAATTCGGTGTGAAAGTATTACCCCAAAAGAAATAATACGTCCTTTCTCATTTTTCAGATTAAGGCAAGCCTATTGACTGGCTTGCCTTCTTTAATGCTCTCCAGCTTTTTTAGTTTTTTTAGACATTAAATAAACTTAAAACGTATCCGAGCTAAAATAATAGGAGAAATCGCACTTAAGATTCCTCTTTTCATTGACCTGCAACCGCTAGGAGACCAACAGACTGGTAGCCTTATAAAGGCAGGATAAAAATGCCACAGGTTTGGAAGCCAATGAATGATTAGTTTAGCCATGCTCTTTACAATTGCAAAAGATTGTTCGAACGATACATGCCGCTGCCTTGGCGGAAAATAACTTTCAGTACTTAAATAGCAAGATTTTATATGAAGTCCATAACAATGTTTGTCATAATAAGAAAGTAGGAAGGGGGAATATCATGCTTCGTTTATACGGGGCTTTAATCGGTCTTAGTTTGATATGGGGTTTATCGTTCGTTTTCATGAAATGGCTGCTCCCGCCAGCGGGCATTTGGGGGATTGTGTTTCTCCGCTGTTTGGCGGGTGCTGTTGTTCTGCTTCCCATTTTATGGTGGAAGCGCAGTGAAATCAACTGGAAATTACCATGGACAGCGCTGGTCGTTGTCGGAATCTTCAATTGCGGATTAGCATGGGGTTTAATAGCTTTAAGTGAAACAGAGATTAACAGCAGCACGGCATCGATTCTTAATGCAACCACCCCGATCTGGACGGGGATCATTGGATTTATCATTTTTTCTTATGTTTTAACCGCCCGACAATGGATGGGCATTCTTATCGGTTTTTTGGGAATTTTAGTATTGATGGATTTTCAAGTCGGTCAGCTTTTCGGCAAGGAGTTCATTGGAATTGGTACAATGCTGCTAGCGTCCACCTGTTATGGGTTTGCCGGCCAATATACGAAAAGATTTCTTTCCAGTACAAGCATATTGGTCATTACTGCATTTACGCTGCTCACGGGTGCCATTATCGGTTTGATCGGGATGCTTATAACAGGGCCGATTAATCCAGTGATGTTGATGGACCCGCTAACGATTTTCTCCATAATCGGTCTTGGGTGCTTTGGCTCTGGGATCGGCCAGCTGATCTATTTCTACATCAATAAAAATGGCAGCCCAGAGCTAGCCGCAACGGTTACATACCTTATTCCTGCAAGCGCTATGGTTTGGGGCTATGTCCTGCTTGGAGAAGCGATTAATCCTCATGTAATTATTGGCCTGCTGATCATTTTCGCAGGGGTTTATCTTTCTTCCAAGAAGTCAAAAGAAAACGATGGTGCTGACTCTTCATCCGGAAAACAAGGGGAATTGCATCATGTAAAATAAGGAACCAAACCGAAATAGCCCTCCAAGGTTTTCTCTTTACCTGGGGGGCTTTCGTATTGAATCAATTTAGCAAGAAAAGTGATTGATCGTCATTGCTGCGACTTATACCTATAGATAGTAACCCATATTCGGAATGGCATTTGCTTTAGAAAGGATATTCTGTTTCCATAATTCTTTCGAAAGATATTTAGAAATAAATGAAAATTCACAGAGGTTATTTCGACTTTGAGATATATTAATTTGAGATAAGTTGTTGACAGTGAATTTTATTCATGATAAATTATCTTTAAGTAAAGATATATTAATTCAAGATAATAAAAATTATGTAAAATCTTTTCCAACCCCTTTAATGAATAGCCACTCTTCTTGAAGGGAAAATATAGCGGATTAATTCAAATGTTGAACATCCAAAAATTGATCGTTTTAATGGGAGGAATAATTTATGAATGGATTAAAAGGTATTCACCATGTCACGGCCATAACTAGTAGTGCAGAAAAGAACTATGAATTTTTCACAAATATATTAGGCATGCGTTTAGTCAAGAAAACAGTTAACCAAGATGATATCCAAACCTATCACCTGTTTTTTGCCGACGATGTTGGCGGTCCAGGTACTGACATGACATTCTTTGATTTTCCTGGTATTCCCAAAGGAGTGCATGGGACAAATGAGATTTCAAAAACATCCTTCCGTGTACCGAATGATGCGGCATTGGAGTATTGGGTTAAGCGGTTCGACCGTTTAGAAGTAAGTAATAAAGGAATTCAGGAACAGTTTGGTAAAAAGACCATTTCATTTGTGGATTTTGATGATCAGCAATATCAATTGATTTCCGATGAAAACAATAAAGGGGTTGCAGCGGGGATTCCTTGGCAAAAAGGACCGATTCCCCTCGAATATGCCATTACAGGATTAGGGCCAATTTTCATTCGGATCGCCAACTTCGATTATTTTAA
This sequence comes from Peribacillus sp. NPDC058002, assembly GCF_042886655.1. Taxonomy (NCBI): domain Bacteria; kingdom Bacillati; phylum Bacillota; class Bacilli; order Caryophanales; family Bacillaceae; genus Peribacillus; species Peribacillus sp. NPDC058002. Next base: position 4,369 of record NZ_JBHVQU010000217.1, read on the forward strand.
AGAAATGATGGAAAAGGTACTATTATTCAATGAAATAGACAAGGAAGGATCATTTCACCTATTTGAAGTAGGGGAAGGTGGGAATGGTGCACAAGTGATTGTTGAGCATAATTCGATCCTTCCTCAGGCACGGCAGGGTTTTGGGACTGTTCACCATACAGCCTTCCGTGTTGAAGACCGTTCCGTTCTGGAAGAATGGATCAAACGAATGGAAAGCTTCCAATTTCATACGTCCGGTTATGTTGATCGTCACTTTTTTGAGTCGCTTTATGTACGGGTGGCGCCGCAAATATTATTCGAATTTGCCACGGATGGTCCAGGATTCATGGGGGATGAGCCGTATGAAACGCTCGGGGAAAAGTTATCTTTACCACCGTTCTTGGAACCGAAAAGGGATCAAATCGAAAAGTTGGTCCGTCCCATTGAAACAGTAAGAAGCACAAAGGAATTCATTAAAGAATAACCATTAGCGAATGATATATTGGTTTATGCCCATACTAAAACAGGTAGAAATGAAAAATGGAATAATCATTTGAAATAGAAAACATGCTCTGGAGGAATGAATCATGACAAAAGATTTTTACACGGCTATTAAAGAAAGACGATCATATTATGGAATCGATAAAGAGATCCAAGTATCGGATGAGAAAATTAAAGAGATTGTTGAATTTGCGGTAAAACACACGCCATCGGCTTTTAATTCCCAATCTTCCCGCCTTGTTGTTTTGACTGGCTCGGCCCATGATAAATTATGGGATATTACGACGCAAGCTTTAAGGAAAGCGGTTGGTGAGGGAGATTTCTCTGGCACCCAACAAAAAATGGATTCCTTTAAAGCGGGATATGGGTCAATATTATTCTTTGAAGATGAATCTGTTGTGAAATCACTTCAAGAACAATTTGCAACGTATGCGGATAACTTCCCAATCTGGTCACAACAAACATCAGGCATGCATCAATTAGTTGTTTGGACAGCACTTGAAGCAGAAGGATTGGGAGCAACTTTACAGCATTATAATCCACTAATTGATGATGATGTGAAAAAAGAATGGGATGTTCCGAGTAATTGGAAACTGATTGCGCAAATGCCATTTGGAAATCCAGCAGATCAACCAGGTGATAAAGAATTCAAACCACTTGAGGATCGTATAAAATTTTATAAATGAGTGAGATGCTAAAAATTTCTACAGAGAGCCAACCCTGATTGGCTCTTTTTTTCGTTGTTCCGCGATATCTTGACAATGACTATGTCATATTATATATTTATGTCAGTAGATACTGACATGAGATTGATGATAGAGGGTATTTAAATGAATGGTAATAGAAAACAAGACACTTCTGATAAAATTATGATCGCTGCTATAGACCTCATGGCAGAAAGAGGATACAATGGCGTGTCCACCCAAGAAATAGCTGATGCGGCGGGTTTAAGCGAAAAGACGCTATTTCGCCATTTCGGCAGCAAACAAAACCTTCTTGAAACCGCGTTTGACCGATTTCATTATGCTGAAGAGATGAGAAGCCTTTTTGAGGGGAAACTCGTTTTTGATTTGTCCCAGGACTTGTTTCTGATCAGTCGAAAGTATCATGAAATTATGAACCATAACCGAAAACC
>NZ_JBHVQU010000218.1:0-5962 GCF_042886655.1 Peribacillus sp. NPDC058002
TCAACCACACCGCTTTACTTGGTAAATAGCAACAAAGTATGCGAAAACAGCCTAATTAATAGAGGTTTACTCGTGAAACTCTAAAAGTGAGCGCCCCTTAATAGAAGGGGCGCCTCTTTATGTGATTAATTGTTTCTGAAAATGGAAAAGTTCAATCCCAATGCGAAGGTGACCCATGCTATATAGGGAATCATCGCTAAACCGGATGCACGGTCTATTCTATAAAACTCGAATGCCGTTAAAGTAATCAGGGTCAGAAGTGCAGCCATTTCAATAAAGGCCGTTCCGCGCAATCCCCATTTGAAGAATAAAAAAGACCATAAGAAATTTAACCCTAGTTGAGTATCATAGAGGCGTTCAGCGGACTTCGATTCTTTTTCTTTGGATGCAATGCGATATTTCGCTATTCCCATAATCGTATAAAGGCTTGTCCAAGCAACGGGGAAAGTCCAGGAAGGAGGAGCAAATGCAGGCTTCTTGAGTTTATCATAAATTTCTTTTGAATTTCTTGTGGCGAGTATACCCACGAGTGAACCTCCGACCACAGGTACCAATAAACTTTTAGCAAATTTTCCGTAGTTCATCATGAATCCACTTCTTTCTTCATAATTTGGATGTTCTTATACCTTTACCTATTCATATGAAAATAAAACATGTTCTTTAATGACAAAGTGTAACTTTCTTCCAAATTATACGTCGGTACTATTAAGAAAAGGGGGGATACCGATGAACCGTAAAACAATGATGCTTATGTTCTGTTTGTTACTTTTTCTTGCTGGATGCAGCAGTAATGAAAAAGATGATTCGGCATCTAAGGCACAGGATGAAACGGCGGACAGTAAAATGGACGCTTCAATTTCCGGGAATAAGGTGCAGGAAGAAGCAGCGGAAAAGGAAGGGATGACGGATGAAAGAAAGGTCATCCATCAAGCACAGCTTGAGCTGAAGGTGAAGAACCTTGAAAAAGCACAAATGAAGATTGAGAATAAGGTGGCTGAATATGGCGGATATGTGGTCGAGTCCAATGTATACAGGGAAGATGAAGAACTGGTGGAAGGAACGATCACTGTACGGGTCCCTGAAGCCCATTTTCAGGATTTTCTGACCGATAGCGAGGGCGAGGCTTCAGAAGTGGTCGGAAGGAATGTGACAGGACAGGATGTAACGGAGCAATATGTAGATCTAAAAGCAAGATTGAAATCAAAGAGGGCAGTAGAGGAAAGATTACTTGCATTCATGAAGGATGCTGAGAAGACGGAAGATTTACTGAAAATATCATCAGACCTTGCCGTGGTGCAAGAAGAAATAGAGCAGCTGACCGGGCAAATGAAGTATCTTGAAAACCAAACCTCATATTCGACGGTTACCATCACGTTATCGCAGGACCGGATAGTTGTGCCAGGCATTGATAATAAGGAATGGAATACATGGGAGAGAACGAAGAAACAACTTGCAACAAGTGCGAATCTATTACTTAAAGCGGGTTCAGGAATCATTGTTTTCATAATAGGAAACTTGCCTATCCTCATTATTTTAGGCGGAGCTGGTGCGGTGGTCCATTGGGCAATCAAAAGAAGGGGAAAAAGATGAAAGGCAGAAATAGAGGGTGCCAATTAGATTGGGCACCCTCTGACATTTATTTATTCCGTTTATGCAAGCCGGTCGCATAATACAGGGCCACTAACAGTAAGATCCAAATCGGACCGACGATTAGAGCGATTCTTGTATCTGCTGAAAAACCGAGAACGACCATTACGAATACTAAAAAGGCTAAAGTGAAATAAGAAGTGAATGGGAAAAGCGGCATTCTGTAAGACAAGCCTTGCTTTTCTCCCTGACTCATTTTCCGTCTGGACATGATCTGTGTGATAAGTATGGTTCCCCATGTCCAGAGGGCGCCGAATGTAGCGACACTTGTGACGTATGTGAAAACTTTATCGGCTTCCATGTAGTTAAGGTAAACACCGAAAAGAAGCACGGCAGCCGAAACGATGATGGCAACGCCAGGAACGCCTGACTTTGTAGTACGTTCGAAACTTTTTGGTGATTCTCCTTGCTGCGCCAGGTTGAATAACATTCTTCCTGTACTGAAGATCCCGCTGTTACAAGATGAAAGGGCTGCTGTCAGTACGACAAACTGAATGATTCCTGCTGCGCCTGGTATACCGATTTTATCAAACATCATAACGAATGGGCTGTTTTCTCCATTCATTTCATCCCATGGAGTGATTGATAAAATGACTGTCAGAGCTAAAACGTAAAAAAGTAAAATCCGATAAAAAACGGTATCGATGGCTCTTTTTAAAGATTTTTCAGGATTTTTGACTTCACCTGCGGTTACTCCAAGCATTTCAATTCCCAAATAGGCGAACATGACCATTTGGAAAGAGAGGATGACACCGGAAATACCATTAGGGAAAAACCCTCCATGTTCAACAAGGTTGCCGAAACCGACTGCGATTCCGCCGTTCCCCAGTCCGAAGAAGATCATTCCGAAGCCAAGGACGATCATAAGGATGATCGTAATGATTTTCACTAAGGCGAACCAAAACTCCAATTCACCATATGCTTTTACAGCAAGAAAGTTAATCGTCGTCATGATGGCAAGAGCGGCTAACGCCCAAGCCCATTGCGGTGTATCAGGGAACCAAAATTGCATATAAATTCCGACTGCGGTAATTTCAGCCATACAGGTGGCAATCCAAACGAACCAGTAATTCCATCCGGTTATATATCCGGCAAGAGGACCGACAAATTCGCTAGCATAGCGACTGAAAGAGCCTGCGACAGGATTTTTAATCGCCATTTCCCCTAGTGCACGCATGATAAGATAAATCATAAGCCCGCCAATGGCGTAGGAAATGATGATGGCTGGGCCGGCTAATTTTATCGCAGATGCCGAGCCGAGAAATAAACCGACTCCAATGGCTGCGCCAAGAGACATTAATGCGATATGTCTTTCTTCCAAACCTCTATGTAGTTGAGATTCTTTGGAGTTTTGCATAATTTTCCCCTTTTCTATGTTGGAGTTTATTTTCTCTATCTAGCATTTTATCACTAGTAGAGGTGAATACATATAATTTATTGATTTTTCACATAATATTACAACTAAATAATATATTTTAATAGGAAGAATGTAAAGTAAAAAATGAAAACGCTTACTAAAAGGTGATCCAAACAATTTTAAGCGTATTTATAATCTTTCAAAACTATTAGAATGCTATTCAAACAAAATATAATTATGTGATTTTTCTAAAAATTTAGACTTTATCAAGTGGAAAAGCTGGCCCAAAATAAAGAACAGCATGTCCGTTCCACCAAAGCCAGATGGCGGAAGCTCAGTCAGGATGATCTACAAAGGTAGCGATTATGCTGATACCGATTTTAAATACCTCATTTCGGTTACGCCCGAAGGCATCTACAGGACTCTGTTCATACCACTCCGGTAAGAAGCCATTCCATGAATCGATTGATACGGATTTCCAGAGAAGTCGATCTTATATGTGAAGTTATGGGGAATATTGTCAAAAAATGAGAGAAAACGGCCAGTGAGGCTTAGCGGAATTCAGGGGAATAGCCCGGGAAATATCGAAGGCTGTTATGGAAATGAAAATGATACGAAAAACCGTCACAAATTCAATTTACAGTTTCAGTATGTAGTTCTTAAAAAAACCGTAGACAAACTCGGTGAAGTCGAGTTTGTCTACAGCTTTAACCAATAGCATGCTACTGACGGTTTTTTTTACTCAGTTTTATAAGAAGACTTTGAATGAAACTCAATAACAATGATCCGATTAAAGCTCCCCAAAATGAATGTATTACAAAGCCACTGACAGCATAGGAAGTGATTTGAAATGTGAAGGCATTGATAATGAAAGAAAACAACCCGAACGTCAGGATGGTGATTGGCAATGTGATAAGCAGGAGAATGGGTCTAACCAGCAAGTTCATGATCGATAATATAAAAACCGCCAGCAAGGCTGTTCCGTAAGATTTAATCGTGATGGAGTCGAGAAGCCAGTCAATAACGAGCAATACCAGCCCGTTGATAAGAAAACGCATTATTATGTTCATGAATAACTCCTCCTGAAGGCACTTTACTACAAGTCATTATACTAAAATTTCATGAATTTCAGTAATATGTTTGCAGAATTGTCACAAAAAAAGAGGAAAGCTATGTATTTCCCCAGAGTCGAAAGGACCTTGTTACTAAAAAGGGGTCCAGTAGATTTCAGAAACCCGCTTCCTTTCCGCCGACTGTCTGCCAAGCCTCATCAAAGCAAGCGCCTGTGGGGTCTCGGCTAGTCAGTTATTTGGCAGGAGTGTCGGTATCATCCGATATAAAAAGTAAACCATGAAGGGGAAGCAAGTCTTGTTTTAAAAACACCGTTCGTCTACATTCTTTTCATTTAAAAAGGTCCAGTAGATTTCAGAAACCTGTCCCTTTCCGCCGAAACAATCACCATTTGTCTGCAAAATGCACCCATTAGGTTCTATTTAGTTGTGGGCAATGAACTTTTCGAATTCACTTAATTCCAATGTGTTTTTCAATTTCGGGTTGGTGTTTAAGGAAAGCAGGGCACTTTCGATGAGAAAGATTCGCGGTTCAGCGTTTTGTAATAATTCCTCTTGGATAAAGTGAATCAATTTTAAGTTTTTGACACGTTCCGCTTCATCATCTTGGCATAGCCTCAAGATCATCTTTTTTAGGCCATTGGCAGAGTGCAGGAGTGCTGTATGAAAATCCTGCTGTGTATGGAAGCACTCAGGCAGCCATTGCTTGATGAGATCGGGTTCCAAAAGCTGTGCTTTTGACGAGCTGACATCTTCGAAAATCGATTTAATCCTATCTACACAATAACGGATAATTTCAGTAGGGTTGAAATCGGGCTCTTTAGCCAAGGCATTAAAATGAATCGTTTGGTGCATCATCCCCGAGTAGAGAATGGCACAGTCCAAAATATAAGGTTTTTTATCAGCACCGAAAATGTCCAGAAACCGTTTGGATAGCCAATGGATATGCTGGAATTTAGCATGTGTTATGAAGTTCTTAAGTTCTGTATCATTTGAAATCATTACTTCTTCATATAAGAAAAAGATTTTATTGTTTTTGTTGGAGTGCATTTGTAATTCGGATTGTTTGATGAATATTTCAATATCTGCAAGGTTTTGCCCAATCAGCAATTCATTCCGCTCTTTTTCGAATTTTTCTTGCGAATTCAGGAAGACTGCCTTAAGCAATTCGCTTTTAGAAGAAAAATAGTTATAAAATGTTCCTTTTGAAATGCCGCTATAATCTAAAATATCCTGAATGGAAGTGGCTTGATAACCCTTTTCAATAAATAATTGGTGTGCATATTTAACTACCAGTTGTTTGCGCTCATTCATATATATCACCCTTACTCTTATTGGACGGTCATTTTAACGTAATAGTATCTTATTTTCTATACGAACACAAACCAGTATGTTTACAATTTCTCCAGCGAAATAAGGGGGAGGGCCTTTTGTTTCAGTCCGATTATGAAGAGTTCTGCTGTAGTTGAGGTTCACAAAAGCAATGAAACATTCAGTTTCTGCCTCCTTCTATCCGATATGTAAATAAAGCTTGATGAAGTGAACAAAGTCACAGGTGATCACTTCGGTTTGTTATAAGATAAATAGAAGGAAATAGGTAAATAGCGCAAAGTATCCATGAATATTCGTGGTCATTCTCGATTACTGCCCCATTGGTAGGAGAAATGATAAAATCACTTGTCATGAAGGAATATTGGGTATAAGGGTCGTATACCATTATTAGGAATTCCGATCTGTCGATAAGTTGTTGTATCAACATTTATATTTTTTTGGTTATCCGTATTATGGTAAAAATTGAAGTCGTTTTATCAACGGAAATATAATGAATTGATTATTATATTAAAATTATTATAAATAAGTATTGATTTTTTTCTGAGAAGCTTTATCA
>NZ_JBHVQU010000219.1:0-5924 GCF_042886655.1 Peribacillus sp. NPDC058002
ATCTATTACTCACCCATAGTCGAATTATTTACGGTAATCCGGTAGAAACTTGCAGGCCATATCCCTGCTATTATACGAGTGAAACTTTATATTTCATTAATATATGAATTATAACAACGCTGGCTCTATTTGAAAAGGTATTTTTGATAAAAACCGAACTTTCATTTAAAGAATTAAATCATCATTCGTATTATTAGAAAATTGCGAAATCACACAACCAACAGGGTTTTCCTATCAAAAGAAAGAATCACCCCTTCTCCATGTTCCATTTACCGTTATCCTACACGTCACTTTTACAACTGCCCATAAAAAAAAGAAGGTCTTGGCATTCAATCCAAGTCCTTCTTCTTTTGATTCATTTGATTTTATAAACTTCTTTATATTTATTTTCAAGATACTTTATTAAATACTGAACATTCAGGCCCTCTCCTGTCGTTTCCTTCAAAATCTCAAGAGGCTTTTTTGTTTTTCCGTATTTATGTATCTTTTCATTAAGCCATTTCCTGATTGGAGCAATATCACCCGCTTCCAACAGGCCATCAAAATCAGGCAAATCTTTAAGCATCGATTGCTTGATTTGGGCTGCATACATATATCCCAATGCATAAGAAGGGAAGTAACCAAAACTGCCATCTGCCCAGTGTACATCTTGCAACACGCCCATGGCATCATTTTCAGGCACAATCCCCAAATAATCCTTGTATTTTTCATTCCAGACTTCCGGTAAATCCTTCACTTCAAGTTCTCCATTAAAAAGAGCCTTTTCCAGTTCATACCGAATCATAATATGTAGGGGATACGTCAGTTCATCTGCTTCAATACGGATGAACGATGGTTTTGATTCGTTAATGCCCCGGTAAAATTCATCCAGTGTCACATCATTGAATTGTTCGGGAGCATATTCTTTTAATAAGGAGAATTTATTTTTCCAGAAGCTATGATTCCGTCCAATGAAGTTTTCGAAAAACAATGATTGTGATTCATGGATACCCATTGATGTCCCGCCGTCGAGAAGTGTTCCAGTTAATTCTTCGGCGATATTCTGCTCATAAATGGCATGTCCGCATTCATGGATGGTACCAAAAATCGCCCCTCTAAAATCATTTTCATCGTATCGGGTCGTCACCCGTACATCGCCCCTGTTTATTTTAATTTCAAAAGGATGAACTGTTTCATCCAGCCTGCCAGCCTTGAAATCGTATCCTAGCTGTTTTAAAAATTCCAAGTTCAGTTGATGCTGCTTTTCTTTTGGAAATTCTTTATAAAGGAACGCTGTTTCAGGTCTATGTTCGCTTTCGGCAATCTGTTTTACCAATGGAACGATCCTCGCCCGGAGCTCACTGAATACGCTGTCAAGTATATCTACGGTCATTCCTGGTTCATACATATCTAAAAGTGTATTATATTTCGTCCCTTCATAACCCCAGTACTCTACGAACCTACGGGTATAAGCTACAATTTGCTCCAGATAAGGTTGAAATAATGAAAAATCAGCTTTTTCCCTTGCCTCTTCCCATGCACTTTCAGAACGCGACTGTAAAATGACGAATTCCTTATATTCGTTGGCAGGAATTTTCTTATTCCTTTCAAACTCTTTTTTACACTCTTGTACCATTTTATTCGTCGTTTCACTAAGAGTAGCTTTCTCCAGCGAAAGTTCGGCAATGAAGAATTCCATTTCTTTACTTGTGCTCATATTAAACACCTCGGAGGAAAGCACGCCGATAACTTCGGAACGCTGCTCAACTCCCTGTTTCGGTGCACCTGTACGTAAATCCCAAAAAATTAACGCGAGAGCTTCATTATAGGCCGAGATTTTCTTTACATATTCTCTAAACTCTTTTTCTATCAGATCGATACCCTTTTTTTTCATATTCACTGCTCCTTCCAACTACACTTTACCATATTATACAAAAGTCTTTCATATCAGAACCACTTCGATTAATAAATAAAAATAAAATAAGAGCCAAGGGGCACCTTGGCTCTTATTTATGACTGGACTTTAGTTAAAGCGTTACAGGAAGAATCGATACAATCTTCTCTTTCACCTGTTCCGAAAGATCCTTTTCAGTCAAAATCTGGACTGTTCCCGAATCATTGCTCGTCCTGATCAATCGCCCTATTCCCTGGCGCAAACGAAGGAGCATGTATGGAAGATCCACTTCTTCGAATGCGTCTGTAACCGAGTTGCGTTTGGCCTCGAAAACCGGATCACGCGGCGGGAATGGAAGGGAGTGTATCACTACATTTTGTAATGAAGGACCTGGAACATCAAGCCCTTCCCATAAATGATAGGAGAAAAGGACAGATTGCTCCTCTTCCTGGAACTTTTTAACAAGCTCGCTGATTTCCGCTTCCCCTTCAAAATAAAATGGATAAGAAGATATTGGGCAGTTTTCCTTGAACCAATGCAATTCCTCTTTTGAATGAAATAATACTAGTGTTCGACCTTCATTTTCCTCAATTGACTTCATCGTATATTTAAGTTTCGCCAATTGATCTCCATTTTCGAAGACTGGCATGTTCATTTTCATGACTTCATCGTAATCAAATGGTGATTCAACGGAGAAGCTGTCATACTTTTCTATCCCTAAACTATCTGCAATATATTGGAAGGATTTATTATCCGATAATGTTGCCGATGAAAAAATGTACGGGATTTTTTTAGAGAATACCTGTTCAGACAGTATATCCTGTACAAGCCTTGGCATGATGACCAATGTTTTGGTCATTTCATTTTCTTCAAACCAGGAAACGGCCTGTTCATCCTTCACGAATAGAGAAAGGGAGTAGCCCAGCTGCTCTAAATATTCTTCCGTCACTTTTAAATCATAATCATTGATCGTGTACATTTCCGCTTCAAAAACAAGGTTCTCCTCTAGCTCTTCAACCTTTTTGTGAAGCTTTTGGGCGAAACTTGTTATTTCTTTGGACATCGGAATTTCATAACGATTAGATCCGCTGACATGAATCGCTTTTTCATCCAACAAATCAAAAAATTCTTCGTTGATATCAATTAAATCCTCAATGATGTATAAAGTTTCTTCACGAACCTGATTGGCTGTAAGCAATTCTAAAACCGAAGCAAGGGTCTGTTCCCCAACTTTATACGTTAAAGCCTTTTGAGCTGCAAATTCCAATAGGTGTCCTTCATCAAAGACAACGCAGCTATGATCAGGCAGCAATGGTAACTGACCTTCACGCTTACGCTTTTCCTTAGTCCATACATGCTCCATGAAGAAGTCATGTGAACAAATGATCAAATCACTTGATTTTCGGTAGTGGTCCCGTGACAAGGTTTGCCCACAACGATGGCGTTTATCACAAGTAAAACAGTTTTGGAGCTGATCCCAGCCAACTTTAGACCAGTCTTCATCATTTAAATATGGATACTGTTTACGGTCCCCATATGCTGTATAGGCGTTCATGGATGAGTTATCATGGACAAACTTAGGAAGTTCATCATATAGCTGATCTATTCCCTCGGAATCTTCGTGATTCACTGCGTAATCCAATTTCTTAAGACATACATATTGATCGTGATACTTGGCAAGCCGAACATCCACTTCAATACCTAAAGCATTCTTGATTTTTTGGATGTCGCCTTCCTCTTTGACAAGCTGTTCAATCAACGTTTCATCCGCACACGAAATAATTGCAGGTTTATTCGTATATCTCGCATAACAAATCGCATATAGTAAATAGACCAAAGTCTTACCGGTCCCTACCCCTGCTTCAGCAAAACTAACATTCTTTTCTTTAAAGGCTTTTTCTAACTGAAAAGCCATGAAGATTTGTTCGTCGCGCAGCTCAAATCCTTTTTCGGGAAGAATATCGTAAAAAACATCACCGATCCATTCTGAAAGCTTATCGTAAAAAGAATCTTCCTTTGTTACCGAAAAAGGCAGTGTTTTAAGCATCATGGTCTCCCCTTTTATCTATCATCAGTATATAGTATCGAATCATTACAATCTTAGGCAAAAGTATATTATCCTTTATTTCACATTAATAGTCAAGATATTTACCAACCATCAGAAATGAAGCGTATTTTGTATGTTTTTCTATGTATGCTGCCTGGTTGCCCGATTCGTAAAATAAAAGACAGGCTCCAAAAGAGAGCCTGCCTGTAAATAATATAGGGTTGAATTAAGCTTTGTTTACGTTTGATGCTTGTGGTCCACGTTGACCTTGTTCTACATCAAATGTAACGTCTTGGCCTTCTTCAAGTGTTTTGAAACCTTCGCCTTGGATAGCTGAGAAATGTACGAATACATCGTCTCCACCTTCACGTTCGATGAATCCAAAACCTTTTTCTGCGTTAAACCATTTTACTTTACCTTGTTCCATTTTTGTTGCCTCCTAGTGTGTTCTCCACACATTATATTACTATCCTTGCTCAAAAAAATATTAAGGTATTCCTTAAATCTGAACAAAAATAATTCATTATTAGAATAACAGAAAAGGAAATGATAAGCAAGACTGGAACCTATTATGAATAAATCGTCCTGAGTATCAAAATCCTCCGTTATATTCTACCTACTTATTCACCTTGAGGCTGTCTTGGCGGCCTTTTCCCCCAATATTGATAAAGGTCAGCACGGATGAAACCGTTGAACAATTTCCTTTTTTTCGTTGCAGGCTTACCGTAATGCTGTTCGAAGTCAGGATTGGAGGTAATCATGTATACTGACCATGTATCAAGCTTCTTGAAAGCTTGGCCCATTTCTCTATACATCTGCTCAACTGCTTTTTTCTCACCAAGCCGTTCTCCATAAGGCGGGTTCCCGACAATGACACCATACTCATTCCTTGTCGAGATATCCCTAACCTGCATTTGTTTAAATTCAACCAGATCACCAAGACCTGCTTCAAAACTATTCGCTTTAGCTATATCGACCATTCGATGGTCAATATCGCAACCGGTTATGTCCAAATACTGATCATAATCGGCTAAATCTTCAGCTTCAATCCGTGCTTCATCCCAAACCTTGCTATCCATCCATGCCCAAGTTTCAGATACGAATTCCCGGTTAAACCCAGGTGCTATGTTCTGCCCAATTAAGGCTGCCTCGATGGGAATCGTTCCAGACCCGCAAAATGGATCTATGAAAGGTTTATCCGGTTTCCAATTGGTCAGCATGATTAAGGCAGCCGCCAATGTTTCTTTAAGGGGTGCCTCCCCCTGCCCTGTCCGATACCCCCGTTTATGCAAACCTGCACCTGAAGTATCTATGGTAAGTGTCACTACATCTTTTAAAATAGACACTTCAATTTTAAACAAAGGACCAGTCTCTGCAAACCAAGACACTTGCTTATATTTACTTTTCAATCTATCAACAATCGCCTTTTTGACAATAGCCTGACAATCCGGGACACTGTAGAGTTTTGACTTAACGGATTTTCCACTCACAGGGAACTCTACATCGGCTGATAAGTAATCTTCCCAATTCAATGCCTTTGTTTTTTCAAACAACTCATCAAATGAATATGCTTTAAATTCCGCAACTTTAATTTTTACCCTATCGGCACTGCGCAGCCATAAATTAGAGCGGGCAATGGCGGATTGGTCGCCTTTATATGTGATTTTACCATTTTCGACTTGACAATCGTAACCAAGATCCCTAACCTCCTTGGCAACAATTGATTCCAATCCCATTGCTGATGTTGCGATAATATCGAATTGTTTCATTAATCTTGCACCTTCTTTCCATTAATCCAAATCAATGGCACCTTTTCCCGAATTTCTTCATTTATGTATTTAAGAATCAGGCATTGATTTTTTACATATAAACCTTTTTAAAAAGGTCCACCGCTTTTTTATATTGGCTGTTTTCGCATACTTTGTTGCTATTTACCAAGTAAAGCGTTTTGGTTGATTTCCCCTCCAGATGCTCGCTTTCCGCGGGGCGGGCGGTGAGCCTCCT
>NZ_JBHVQU010000220.1:0-5836 GCF_042886655.1 Peribacillus sp. NPDC058002
CTTTCAATTCTCCAGCTCCATCACTGGCACTTTTGAGTCCGTCAGCCATTTCGTTCAGATTATCGAACATTGACTCCGCATAGGTTTTCGTAACGGCTGACGAAACCTCCCCTTTAATTCTCTCCGAAGCTGCGTCACCTATTTTTGTGGATATATAGTTGAACCCTTCATTGGACGTATAAATTAAATCAAGTTTTTCCGGATTGTCCTCCTGTAAGGTCGTTGCATTTTTGGAGAAGTTCTTCGGGATTTCTATTTTCATGTAATAATCTTGTTTTTTCAGGCCTTCATTTGCTTCTTTTTGACTGACAAAATGCCAATCGAAATCCTTCTTTTCCTTTAACTCCTTGACTAAATCTTTTCCTATTGTAAGTTCCGATTCATTGAACTCCGCACCCTCATCCATATTGACAATGGCAACAGGCAATTGGTCCACCTTCCCATATGGATCCCAAAATGCCCACAGGAAAGTGCCGCTGTATAATAAGGGAATCAGTATGATCCCTATTATGGAAATGAGTATCATAGGATGTTTTATTATGGCTAAAAATTCACCCTTTAAAGATTTTAACACGCCTACCAAGCCCTCCTCTACGACGAATTTGCCGTTTATTTAATCTATCTCGGTGAAAAACGGATTGAAAAATACATATTTAACTCATTTGCTTCTGCAATATATATTTAAAATTCACTATCTTAATCTTTAATATATATTTACTTTTCACGCAAACAATAACTAATGACTATATTGTTCATTCGGTCATTATCACGAAAATAATATAACATTTTTCCATTCTTTTATCAATATTTTTTCACTGCCTTACATCCTATATCTACTATTTATAACTTTATATCCTGTTTTAAATTGCCTCTTAACTGATTAAGACCTTAGCATCGGCTGATAAAATCCCCTCTATTTTTCATGGCAAAAAAGGGCATCCATTTTGGATACCCTTTTAATAAGGTATATAAACATAATTAAATGAAGCGCTTACAAATCATTTTGAAATAATGCCTTTTAATTTTTCCGCCTGTCCGTTCAGTTTCTTTAAGGATTGCTGATATTCTTTTTCTAATTGTTTTATGATGCCTGCGGCTGTATCTATTTTTTTAATCGCCCCCACACCATGACCCGCTGACCAAATATCACGCCACGCTTTAGATTCAGATGTTTTGGACATGCTGTCAAAATCGACTTTTTCTTTTTTGGCTAATTGTTCTGGGTCCAATCCTTCCTTTCTGATGCTCGGTTTCAGCATATTACAATTAACTCCTGAAAATGCATCAGTCAAGATGATGTCATCATGATCAGAATCGACAAGCATTTCACGATAATCATCATTGGCCCTGCTCTCTTTCGCCACGATAAAACGAGTACCCATATATGCAAGATCCGCTCCTGCAGCCTGAGCTGCCAAGATACTGTGGCCAGTACTGATGGATCCGGCAAGCAAAATGATTCCGTCCCAGAATGTTCTTACGCTGTCCACGAAAGCAAAGCTATTTATTTCACCAGCATGACCACCGGCTCCCGCAGCAACCAAGATCAATCCGTCCACACCTGACTCCGCAGCTTTTTTTGCAAAATCCACGGAGCTGACATCCGAAAAGACCAACCCGCCATAGCTATGTACGACATCAACCACATGTTTTGGTGAACCTAATGATGTAATGACGATGGGAGGCTGATGCTTTTTGACCAATTCCAACTCTTCTTCAAGACGGCTATATGTACGGTGGACAACCATATTCATTGCCCATGGAGCAATCTTTGAGCCAGGTTCTTTATCCTTTGCTGCAATCAATGTATCGTTTATATCACTCATCCATTGATCCAACACCTCAATCGGCCGCGCATTCGGTGCTGGAAAAGAGCCGATCACCCCATTCAAGCAGCATTCTTTCACTAACTCAGGACCGGATATTAAAAACATAGGTGCTGAGATAACTGGTAAAGATAATTGATTCCACCACTGTTCAGGCAAACTTCTTGTCATTTATGAAACCTCCCATTTTAGTATATTACCAAAATATAACACTACAAGATTATCATACTTCTAAAATACACAATTTTCAAGAAATTAATTCAGCTGCTGAATTAACTTGTCATGGAACGCCATCTCAATAAAAAAACTGTATATGGAATACATTCCATATACAGTTTCGATTCAATTTGAAAGCGCCCATTTACGAATGGCCTTGGCCACACCATCTTCATCGTTTGTTGCTGTAACCCAATCTGCCTTTTCTTTCACAATTTCTTGGGCGTTTCCCATAGCCACACCCACTTTTGCATCAGAAATCATTGCAAGGTCGTTAAGGCTGTCACCTACAGCCATAACATTATCCATCGTAATATCGAGCAATGAACATACGAGCTTGATCGCTTTCGCTTTATTAACGCCCATGGCATTCACTTCAATATTCGTTGGGCTGGAATTGCTTATTTCAAAGTTTCCTTTTGATACCAGTTCATCCATGATGATTTGGCGGATATCATCATCAGTTGTATCAAAACCGAATTTAAGCCATTGAGAATCATGGATTTTTTCAGGCATTTCAGCCCTGTATATATTATCGCAACTAATCGCCCAAAAATGTGTACCGTGTTTTTGGCTTAATTCCCACATCCATTGTATGGACTCACTATCGACGATATTCCTTTCCACCAGTTTTCCTTGATTATCGTATATTTCGCTTCCGTTTACGGTAATGAGGTATGATTGGAGTTCCATCGACTTTGCAAAATCACTGCATGTCGCGTAGGATCTCCCTGTGCTCAACACAACAAAAATCCCTTGATTTTCTGCTTCTTTTATCGCTCTCCGATTTTCTTTTGATATCTCCCCATCCTTATTGAGAAGCGTTCCATCCATATCAAGTGCAACCAGTTTAATATCTTGTTCCTTCATTCTTATTCACCCTCCCAATTCCTTCTTTATGTAACTAAGTCCATGATAGCTTATAATGCATTCGTCAGGAAAGTACGTGAATATTTGAACAGGCATTCCATTCGTTTCATGATTTTTATTATCATCCAAATATCTTTATCCGGCCACTTTATATTCTGCCATTCTAAACATCCTCTACTCCCTTTCTTTTTTCATTTCATTCAATTCTTTTTTTAGCTGACCTTCCCATTTTGGGATACCATCATTTTCATCAAATTCTATAATGACATCCGTAACTCCTCTTTCCTTGAATATCTCATTAAACAAACGATCCTTAATGTCATCCGCTTGGGCGATTGAAATATGGGGATCAAGTTCAACTTCAAGTTCAACATGAAAGTCTTCCCCTTCTTTTATTACGGCAAGTTTCTGTATATCCCTTACGTCTGGGTCATCCATGACCATAGTTCCAATTTTTTGTCGCATTTCAATATCGGCTTCCCCAAGAGCACCTGCAGCATTATCAAGAAATACCCTACCAACCACATAGAACATCCCGAGACCGATCATGACGGAAGCAACGCCTTCAGCTTGGATGAAGGGCGTGAAGTTTGCTAATAAAATGGCAATTATCGCTAGTACCCCACCACCGGTTGCTACCATATCTTCCATGAATACTAATTTTGTCGCGGGTTTTGCTCTTTTTAAACCAGCGAAGCTCTTAAATATGACGGCTGCTCCTTTAGCTTCGATTCCAGTCTCATGCACCACTTCTTTCATCGCTTTAAATAATACATATGATTCCAACACAACCGCTAACGAAAGGACAGACAAGTTAATAAGGATACCCGTTGATTCTACAGGGTGCAAAATGTGATGGAACCCTTCTTTAATCGTTTCATAAGACATGATCCCGACAACCAACACCGCCCCTAATAATACGAGGTTAACCAAGCGTCCAAAACCATCAGGGAATCGATCAGTTGGTGACTTTTTACTTAGTGCAGATCCAATAAATACGAAAAACTGATTCGCAGCATCGCCCAAAGTATGTAAAGTTTCAGCAAACATGGCTACATTGCCTGTCATGAAATAAGCGATCCCCTTTAGCACAGCGATGATACTATTCACACAGGCAGCAATGAAAGCCGATTTATTACCTTGTTTTAATAACCGAAATAACTCTTTCACATAAAAACCCCCCTTATATTATTATAAATCCATTATCATAATGTATTATCCCCAACACTGGAAAATATGAAACCACATAAGCCAAACCCTTATCTATACGATTGGTAATGGCCATGAGTTGTAACTCCCAAAAACCAATATATTCCAGTAATGGACCCATCTATTCTAAATAAGTTCACATGAATGCATTCATTTCTATTGAAAACTGATTAAAGCAACAAAAAAGGGAGTAAGCGGCGGCTTACTCCCTTTCGCAAGAACTTCTGCGTTAAGCTTACATCTCTTGTTTCACTAACTTAGATGGATTATTGACTTTATATAGTATTTCTTTATTGTATTTTTTGTCGACCACTTTTCCATCAAATTCGATTGCGTCCCCTTCTTCTAGCTCAGCTTTTTTTAATGTCTTGCTATATCCACACCAAGCATCGCCGATAGTCAATGCAGGCTCCGTTGTCACTTTGACATTCTCCAAGAGTATGACTTCATCTTCTTCACCAGTGAAATGGTTCATTTTCGCCGTAAACTCCTTGACTGTTGCGGTGAAATGCACTTTTTCCCCAGGTAAGTCCAATTTAGGTTTTGCAGTCGTCTTTTTAGTTTTGGTTTTTGCTTTTTTGGGTTCTGCACTTAGCTGATCGAAGTTTTCCGTAATTGGTGCTTCCATCACCTGCACAGTTTCACTTGAATCTGCGGATGTTTCTAAAACCGGCCCACTCAACAATTCTTTTCCGAAACTGTTGCTTTGCATTTCCTTTAAATAGGAAGGGTGAATGCAACTAAGCTTACCATTTGCAAATTCAACAACTACGGTGTCAAGGCCATTTCCATATTGTTCATAACCTGCCAATTTGACTTTAGCTTGAAAACTGCCACTTTTATATAATAGTTCTCTTTTTACCGAACGGGCAGTGAATAATTTCCATTCCATTCCTTTTGCGATATAGTCCGTATCATCTAAAAAAGGGATATATTCTCCTTTTGGTGCAATATAATGAATCAAATCTTCAGCTGAAGTTTCAGCCACAGTCACCACTCCTAATCTTTTCTATAGATTATATTCTAGCAAAGGATTTCAAAGTTGCAAATGAATGAGTATCCTGATGGGTTAATAGCAGTCACAAATTCGAACACACTTAATTATCACCCGTTAAATGAATGCAATCAATTTGGGAACCAGAAAAAAAGCTGCCCACTAAGAGCAGCCTCTTTATTTGAAAAGTCAATCATTTCTTTCTATAATCGAACAAAAAGGGCTACATAACTTACCCTTCCTTAACTTGAATTTTTTTTAGTTTTCCTTCTTGTTCAGGAGAAATTACGTTTTTCTTATGATAAAAAAGAAAGTATGACCCAATAACTAGAATCGTAAGAAGGGTTGTAAGAAAGAATTGCAATCTCATGGAAGCAATAAATGCCTGAGCAACGAATATAATAAATAATAAGGCAATCGTCGCGTAGGTTAAATAAGGGAATAGCCACATTTTCACTTTGAGTGTCCCTGGATTTTCTTTTTCCGACTTTTTCCGCAAATACAGATGGGAAAAGGCAATAAAGATATACATGATCATCGTGACTCCTCCCGAGCTGTTAGCGAGAAAAGCAAACAATTTATCAGGGGAAACAAATTTAAAGGTCGTGCACACATAAGCAAAGAAAACACTTGCCATTAACGCCCAAATCGGGATTCCCCTCTTATTCACCCGAGAAAGGATTTTCGGTGCATCGCCTTTCTTTGATAAAGAATATAACAT
>NZ_JBHVQU010000221.1:0-5828 GCF_042886655.1 Peribacillus sp. NPDC058002
TTCAGAGTTCAATTTTAAAGCCGTCAATCCATATAATTATATGGATTGACGGCTTTTTCTAGTTGGCCGCGGGAATGGTTTAAAACAACTCGGAAAGAGCCAACATAAACAATCGAATACCACATCGGTGTGCCCGTTCAAGGATGGAACAAATTCAGGAAATACCCATCTTGGGAAGAAAGTCTTCGAGATCTTGCCAATCTATACGTAAACGGGACGTCATGAAATGGAAGTCTATATACAGCTGTCATTGGAGAAAAAAACATCCAAAGCAATATTCGATGCGGGGTATGCCTCGGATCCGAAATATACAGAAAAACTGGTGAATCTTATAAAAACAAGCGATTTAACTAAATATGAAGCAAGTAACGAGGAAGTTTATCATATTGTCAGTAAAGGGGATTCCGTCTCTGCGCTTGGAAAAGCATATGATTCTACACAAGTGAAGATTCAATAGTGGAATGGCTTGGTCGAACTTTACCTTATTAAAGTGAATCAAATATTAAGAATGACATGAAATTTTAACTGGGAACGGTATTTCAACGCTCTCCTTTTTTTGAATGAGCTTCTTTCCAAAGTATTTATATCAAGAGGGATAGTGAACCGTACATCCGTTATAAAAGATGTAATATTCACATGAAAATAGATTCTATTAAAAAATATATCAAAACCTACTCTTCCATATGCATATTGAGAGAATTCGGGACATAAATTAAACAAACAAAAAAAGCGCGGTTAGCGCTTTTAGTGTATTTGTCTATATAAGCCTATTACTTTTCCAAGTATCGAAACATCCCGTAAAATAATTGGTTCCATATTTGAATTCTCGGGCTGAAGCCTTATGTAATCCGGTTCCTTAAAGAATCGTTTTACAGTGGCTTCATCATCTTCCGTCATGGCCACGACGATATCTCCATTATTGGCATTGCTTTGTTGTTTCACGATGACATAGTCTCCATCATGAATTCCAGCTTCGATCATACTTTCACCCATGATTTCCAGCATGAATACATGGTCATCATGCGGAACCATGCTTTCGGGAAGCGGAAAGTATTCTTCTATGTTCTCGATGGCCGTTATAGGCATGCCCGCTGTTACTTTTCCAAGTAACGGAACGTTCACGACATTGGCTTTTGGAATATTGTTCGCTTCCTCCGAATTCATTATTTCAATGGCCCTTGGCTTGGTTGGGTCACGTCTAATCAGGCCTTTACTTTCCAGGCGGGATAAATGTCCGTGTACTGTTGAACTTGATGCAAGTCCCACTGCTTCGCCAATCTCCCGTACGGAAGGTGGATACCCTTTTTGGCGAACCTCTTCTTTAATGAAATCAAGAATATCTTGCTGCCGTTTTGATAGTTTAGTCATTAGTGCACCTCTTCCCCAAAGTTCTTTGCTATATTATAGCATGGCCCCCAACTCTATACAAACATAAGTTCGAATTTTGTTGTTGACTGAAACAAACGTTCGTATTATAATTTGGTCATAACATACGAACGAACATTCGCTTTGGAGGGATATTTATGAAAAAATTATACAAAAATTATATTTATACGATTCTATTAGCCGGATCAGTATTTATCTTTTCAATTTTATTCTCTTGTACATTGAACAATGATCAAAAAAATGATTTCCTTTCTATAGAAGTAAGTGAAGGTGACACCCTATGGGGAATTGCCGAAGAATATGAAGAAGCAAATTTGACAAAAAAAGAATTCATTGGTTGGATAGAAGAGCATAATGGAGTAAGGGCAGATTCGATTAAACCCGGTCAAGTCATCGTCATACCGGTTAAAGGGGAAGAACTTGTCCAGAATTTGGCCAGTGAGCAGTAAGCAGTGAAGGTAGGGTATTATGAAAGCGGTAATCTATTGTAGGGTCAGCACAGAAAAAGAGTCACAGGAAACATCATTGGCAAGGCAGGAAGATGAATTAGTCAAATTGGCAGAAAAGATGGATGTTGAAGTCATTTCCATAATAAAAGAACAGGCTAGTGGTTATAAGTTGAATAGGGATGGCATTTTTGACATGCTCGAACTATTTAAAACCAAAGAAGCTGAAGTACTATTAATCCAGGACGAAACGAGGCTGGGAAGAGGGAATGCCAAAATAGCCCTTTTCCATGTCATCCTTAAAGAAGATGTGAAAATTTATACGCTCTCACACGATGGCGAACTTGAGCTATCGGATTCGGATGCGATGGTCATCCAGATTGTCGGAATTGTAGAAGAATATCAAAGGAAACTACATAATCTAAAAATAAAGCGTGGGATGATAAGGGCCGTTGAAAAAGGGTATCGTCCTCAAAAAAATCTTCAGAATCAAAGGAATTCCACCGGAAGGGACCGTAAGGAGATTCCTATAGAAGAAATTATTAAACTTCGGGCCAATGGATTGACATTTGCAGAGATCGCAGCAACTTTGAGGGGCTTTGGATACAATGTTTCTAAGGCTACAGTGAATAGGCGTTTTCTCGAACATCAATTGAATACACTGGAAAGTCAATCATAGAACTTGTAATTTCGCTATTTTTTTAATACCATGACAATATCCGCAGATTATGAAGGAGCGAAATTATGTTATCAAAAGAAAAATTAGCCCGTATTAATGAACTTTCAAAAAAGGCAAAGGCTGAAGGTTTGACGGAAGTTGAGGCGAAAGAGCAAACCCAATTGAGAAGTGAGTATTTGGAAACATTCAGAAAGTCCATGACCAATACGTTGGAGCATGTGAAAGTCGTCGATCCAGAAGGTAATGACGTCACTCCTCAAAAGATAAAAAATATAAAAGAAAAAAGAAACTTACATTAATAATGCTTGGATTCTTCTGATGGAACATTCCATTTGAAGATTCTATTAGCATTTAGGAGTAAAAAGAGAGTGCATTCATGTATGTATTCTCCTATTTAGTTTAATCTAAATAGGGGGCTTCTCTTATTTCTAGAAAATTGTAATATTGGGGCAGTAAATAGTGATTTTAGTTGTGATATTAAGCTTGTCACTATAATATAAAGAGGTACATTACAGGAAGGGATGTTTTTACGATATGTTAGATAAATTAGATGCACTTTCTATTAATACGATTCGTACATTATCGATTGATGCAATTGAAAAGGCTAATTCTGGCCATCCAGGTATGCCGATGGGTGCAGCGCCGATGGCGTATAAACTATGGACCGAATATATGAACCATAACCCGAAAAATCCAGAATGGTTTAATAGAGACCGCTTTGTTCTTTCCGCTGGTCATGGGTCTATGCTGTTATACAGCCTTCTTCATCTATCGGGCTATGGCTTATCTATCGATGATTTGAAAAGCTTCCGCCAATGGGGCAGTAAAACTCCTGGACATCCTGAATACGGACATACGGCTGGTGTAGATGCAACTACTGGGCCGCTTGGACAAGGTATCGCAATGGCAGTCGGCATGGCAATGGCAGAACGTCACTTGGCAGAAAGCTATAACCGCGATTCTTATAATGTGGTCGATCATTATACATATAGCATTTGTGGAGATGGGGATTTAATGGAAGGTGTTTCTGCAGAAGCAGCTTCATTAGCTGGACATCTACAACTCGGAAGACTTGTTGTTTTATATGATTCTAATGATATTTCACTTGACGGAGACTTAAGTCAATCATTTAGTGAAAGCGTAGCAGACCGGTTCAAATCTTATGGATGGCAATATATCCGCGTTGAGGATGGGAACGATCTTCAGGAAATCGCTAAAGCTATTGAAGAAGCGAAAACTGACGATGCACGCCCAACATTAATTGAAGTGAAAACGGTTATTGGTTACGGTTCACCAAACCGTTCAGGTAAATCTGCTGTTCACGGAGCTCCGCTTGGTGCAGATGAGCTGAAATTGACAAAAGAAGCATATAAATGGACATTCGAAGAGGACTTCCATGTTCCTGAGGAAGTGTATTCACACTTCAATGAAGCTGTTGTTGATGCAGGCGCTCAAAAAGAAGAAGCTTGGAATGAATTGTTTAAAAATTACAAAGAAGCGCACCCTGAGTTAGGAGAGCAATTGGAGCATGCCATCAAAGGTGAACTGCCTGCTGAATGGGATCAGGAAATTCCGGTCTATGAAGAAGGTAAGACATTAGCTTCCCGTGCTTCAAGTGGGGAAGTACTAAATGCAATTGCCAAAAAGGTACCTAGCTTCATTGGGGGTTCTGCAGATTTAGCTGGATCGAATAATACTGCCATTAAAGGTGAGACAGATTTATTACCTGGTAATTACAGTGGGCGTAATATATGGTTCGGTGTACGTGAATTCGCTATGGGTGCGGCTTTAAATGGAATGGCACTTCATGGTGGTTTAAAAGTATACGGAGGAACATTCTTTGTATTCTCTGATTATCTGCGTCCAGCCATAAGAATGGCAGCACTAATGGGACTGCCGGTAAACTATGTGTTCACTCATGACAGCATTGCTGTAGGGGAAGACGGACCGACTCATGAGCCAATCGAACAATTAGCATCATTGCGTGCAATGCCTAACCTAGGGGTAATACGTCCAGCTGATGGCAATGAAACGGCAGCAGCCTGGAAAGTGGCAATGGAGTCTACAAATAAACCAACTGCTCTTGTACTGACTCGTCAAGGATTGCCAACAATAAAAGACACTTCCGAAACTGCGTATGAAGGTGTTTCAAAAGGTGCTTACATCATCTCTGCTTCTAAGAAAGAAGTAGCTGATGCATTACTTCTTGCGACTGGTTCCGAAGTGAACTTGGCTGTGGAAGCACAGAAAGCTTTAGCGAACGAAGGAATTGATGTTTCGGTAATCAGTATGCCATCATGGGATCGATTTGAAACTCAATCTAAAGAATATAAACAAAGCGTAATAAATCCGGCAGTGAAAAAACGTCTAGCTATCGAAGTGGCTTCACCATTTGGCTGGGATCGTTATGCAGGTGATGAGGGTGAAATATTGGCCATCAATCATTTTGGAGCTTCTGCACCTGGCGGTAAAATCATGGAGGAATTCGGTTTTACTGTAGAAAATGTAGTTGCTCGAGTTAAGGAAATGCTTAAATAATAGTAATGGGAACTGACACCAAATGGATTGGTGTCAGTTTTTTTACCAAAAACAATCCTATTTTATATTGAATGTGTTCCTATTCGAAAGGAAATCTTCCATTCGACAAAAAAAGAAGAAAATTTCTCCAGTAAACAACATATCTTTTTAGTTTGTCAATATATAATGAGAATAAATAAATTTCGTTTAATTGTGTCAGTTAAAGGGGAAAGTCATCAATAGTGGAGAGGATCCTGGTGGTTAGTTGTTTTCGTGATCAAAATGGGAGAGCTAGGAGGCATTGGCTGATGAGAACCT
Source organism: Peribacillus sp. NPDC058002 (assembly GCF_042886655.1). Lineage (NCBI taxonomy): Bacteria > Bacillati > Bacillota > Bacilli > Caryophanales > Bacillaceae > Peribacillus > Peribacillus sp. NPDC058002. Next base: position 5,347 of record NZ_JBHVQU010000221.1, read on the forward strand.
ATCAAATTTATTTAATCGAAGATGAATTTGCCCATCATTATTATGGAAGAGAAAAGCTATTTTTCAATTTGTTTTTGGAGTATATTCAAGCAAGGGGCAGACTGAAGAGTATTTTGCAAAAACAAATCGAATATGTCACCAAAACAGTCCCGATATACCAGTTGCAGGTAGCTATTGAACAACGTTTGCAAAAAAAGATGAATTATTGGACTCAAAATGGAAAATACTATTTAGAAAAAACAAATGGAACAAGTAAAGCCGTTTTAATCATTCAAAATGAGTCCATTACTCTTAAGGCTGAAGGAGATTATGAAGCGGAGACCGCTTTCTTTGAAAGTATTCGAAAATATGAAGCGAGTTTTCTGGCAATTGATTTTGAACATGAAAAATACGGTTGGTTAAAACCGATAAAAGAAAGAAAATTTGTCTAAATGGGGGACTTTTAGTTATAGTGTTTTGTATAATAACGTTTGGTATATTAA
>NZ_JBHVQU010000222.1:0-5819 GCF_042886655.1 Peribacillus sp. NPDC058002
CTTCATATACCTATTGATCTTGATTCTGGCAGGCTGCACCTATGCCCCTTTACCCAAACAAAATGGAAATGCAGGTTCGGATAAAAAACTAACCAAAGAAGACGACCAGGAAAGCGTGAAAACATTTCTGTTAATTGGTGTTGATACAAGGGGAGAGCAAAAATCTCGATCAGATGTGCTTATCCTGGCAAAATACTTTCCTGAGCAGGAGAAACTGAAGCTGGCTTCCATCATGCGTGATAGTTATGTGAAAATGCCCGGGAATAAGTCAGGATATAACAAAATAAATGCAGCTTATTATTATGGTGGAAGGGAACTGCTTAAGAAAACCATAAAGGAGAACTTCGATATCAAGGTCGATCATGTAGCGGTAATCGACTTCCAGGGATTTGTGAAAATGGTCGATTTACTAGCCCCTGAGGGGGTAGCGGTGAATGTAGATCAGGAAATCATTGATGATATGAGCATTCAAGCAAGTGTTGGCAAAAATGTTTTACATGGTGAGGAAATATTGAAATATGTCCGTTTTAGGCATGACGATGAAAGTGATTTTGGAAGGGTGGAGCGTCAACAAGAAGTCATGATTCAATTAAAAACAGCTTTCGTAAATCAAATCTCATCCTTCGAAGGGATGGCAGCCCTTCCTAGTATCATCGAACAAGGACTCTCGTACCTGGATACAGATATTGGTCTGAAAACATTAATGGAAATGGGTCCAAAAGCCTTCTTCCATACACCGGACACCGTCGAAACCTTAAGGGTTCCAGTGGAAGGGAGCTTTAAAGATGAAATATATCCCCAGTCCGGAGCGGTTTTGCAAATAGATTTCACTAAAAATAAAAAGGCACTTCAGGAGTTCTTTTCAAAATAATAAGAACTATTATGAACAACCTTATATTAAGTGAATATGTTCGAATTCACTTGAATTATTGTATTATAGACCTCGTAAGAATATTCATAATCATCTATAAAAAACGAGAGGGATAAAAATCCTTCTCGTTTTTTATCACCAATAAAGGAACCTGGATCAATTAACAAAATGCGGAATGTTTTTATTGAAATCCGGTGTTATGATGCCGTTTTCGGTAATGATGCTCGTAATAAGATGATTTGGTGTAACGTCAAAGGCTGGATTGAAAGTCTTCACGTTTTCCGGAGCGATCCTTACACCTTGAATGGAGGTGATTTCCGCTTCATTCCGTTCTTCGATCGGGATGGATGTGCCTGATTCGATGGAAAGGTCGAATGTGCTTGATGGTGCGGCCACATAAAAGGGGATGCCAAAGTGCTTGGCTAATATGGCCAATCCCAATGTCCCGATTTTATTGGCTGTATCTCCATTAGCCGCAATCCTGTCTGCCCCGACGATAATTCCATTTATCCGTTTCTGGTGAATCGTATGTGCAGCCATATTATCTGAAATTAAGGTGACATCAACCCCCGCTTGCATCAATTCCCAAGCCGTCAAACGCGCACCTTGCAGGACAGGCCTGGTTTCACATGCGTATACTTTTAACGGAAAGTCCCTTTCTTTAGCCAGGTGGAAAGGAGCCAAGGCTGTGCCATACCGAGCTGTGGCAATTCCCCCAGCATTGCAATGGGTTAGTATGGAATCTCCTCTAGTGAATAAGGATAAACCATGTTCCCCGATTTTCCTGCACATTTCTTCATCTTCAGCAAAGATGGCTTTAGCCTCCGATACAAGTGCTTCCTTTGCAGCTGAAATGCTTTGCGCAGCATGCAAGGTGTTCTCCATCCTCCTTAACGCCCAAAAAAGGTTTACTGCAGTTGGCCTTGAAGAGGCGAGTTTTTCAATATGCCTCGTTACATTTCTCTTGAAATCCCCTAATTCAGCGGTTGTTTCCTGTTTGGCACCAAGTGCAACACCAAATGCTGCCGTCAGTCCAATTGCTGGCGCACCGCGAACTTTTAATGTCAAAATGCTGTCATATACATCATTAACTGAATGAAGTTCAATAAATTCAGTTATGGAAGGTAGGGCTTGTTGATTTAATAATGTAATATGGGTATCATCCCAGTGTACCGAATAGGGTAAGGGTGCTAGTGTAGTCATGTGCAGGGCTCCTTTTAAATGATTGAATAAGATGGCAGTGTACGTTGCTTCAACGCTTCAATGACAGCTGGAACATCTAATTCATCCCGTTTTTTAATTAAAAATGCACCAATTTCCAACGTTGCCGTTTTGGCAGCAATCCTTATCTCTTTATTTTCAATGACGTTTAAATCGGCAACATGGGAAAGGCCAATGGTTCGCCGAATCAGTTCACAGCCGGCAAAACCGAAGGCATCTTTTTTGAATTTTGTCAGTAAGTAAGGCAGATAACCTTTCACATGGCGGAATGGGCTTTTATTTTGACCTTCCCATAAGTCGGTATAAGTTTCTTCAAAGGCATTCCAAAATTCATGAAGGTGTGTGAAAATCTCTTCCTTTCCAGCGCCATTGCGTGTGACTGCCTGGAAGAGAAGGTTGGCGGTGTATTGACCAAGGTCAAAACCAACGGGTCCATAAAAAGCGAATTCCGGATCAATAACCTTTGTTTCAGTTTCACTTGCAAATATACTTCCAGTATGTAAATCTCCATGAAGTAAGGCTTCCTGCTCGGTTTCAAAGCTTTGTTTCAGCTTAGCGACCTCAAGTATCACTTCTTGATCATTCCAGATAATTTTGGCGGCATCAGTCAATTCCACCTCGAAGTCTCCTGGGAGTTCCTCAAAAAATGGATCTGTGAAAATAAAGACCTCAGTGATTTTGCAGAGTTCTGGATTCGTGAAATGTCGGGCCACTTCCTTTTTCGCAGATGGTTCTAGATGATAATCGGATGTATAAAATGCCGTCTTAGCAACAAACTCACCAATATGCTGTGAAAGCAATGGATATGAATCGCCATCGATCAATCCTGTTCTAACGATTTTCAAGTGCGATAAATCCTCCATGACCGTGATGGCAAGCTGTTCATCCGAATAATAGACTTGCGGTACGAATTCAGGGCAATAACTTTTGAAATGAATCAGCGCATTCGCTTCAATGGCAGCCCTTTTCAATGTCAGCGGCCAGCTTTCACCAAGTACCTTGGCATAAGGGACCGCTTGTTTGATGATTATTCCTTTATTTGTGTGCATGTCTGTAACATGAAAAACATAATTTAAGTTTCCATCGCCGATTTCTTTACACTTTAAACTTGCATCCGCATTGACCAACCCAAGTTTTTTTGCAAGGGTTATAGCTGTTTCGTTTGTCAATCTCTTAAAATTTGAATGGTTTTGAGTCATTCTTTTTCCCTCCAGAATCAAAATAAGAATAAAAAAGCCTCTTTCATATAGAAAGAGGCAGAAGTTTTGGCTTCGGACCTCTTATCTTCCAGAAAATGAATTCTGGTGGAATTAGCACCGTGCTCTGTGGATTTTATAATCCGGCGGTGAATCCGCCCCATTTCACAATGGTATTACAGTCGGTTGCTGGGCTTCATAGGGCCTTTATCCCTCAGCCTGCTCTTGATAAGAGTAAATGTTTTCTGAAATTTTAATCTTCGGGAAAATAATAACAACCTTTTGAATAGTTTGTCAATGGGTAAATTAATAAAAATCAGGGCGGCGATCTTCGAATACAGGTATTTTGTTTCGGGCTTCCGTAACTTTATTGAAATCCAAGGTGCCTGTCAAGAGTTCGTTTCCTTCTCCGGCTTCACTAATGAGATTCCCCCATGGATCAATAATCAAGGAATGACCAGCAAATGTATTATTGACATCCGAACCTGAACGATTAACGGCTACAACATAGGCTTGGTTCTCGATGGCACGGCTAATCAATAAGGCTCTCCAGTGATCGAGTCTCGGCTTTGGCCATTCCGCCGTTACGAATAGAACTTCGGCGCCTTGAACGGTATGGGCACGCTGCCATTCAGGGAAACGGATGTCATAACAAATGAATCCAGCACATATTTTTTCATCAAGAGTAAATAAACCATCTTTTTCTCCTGGCTGCAGGAAATGATGTTCATCCATTAACTGAAATAAGTGTAGCTTATCATATTCTTTAATGAGATTCCCATGTTTATCGATGATGATCATCGTGTTATAGATTCCCTTGCTTGTCTTTTTCGCGATGGAACCGCCTATGATGTGAATTTGGTGTTTTTGTGCCTGTGTTTTTAAAAATTCAATCGTTTTTTCTGCCTCGTGATCAGCAATCTCATTTAACCTGGTCAAGTCGTATCCTGTTGTCCAAAGCTCCGGTAAAATGACGATATCGGGTTCTGACCGTGTTGCTTTTTCCAACCATTGTTCTGCAACCTGAAAATTGATATCCGGTTGACCAAAGGCTATATCCATTTGAATACAAGCTATTTTCCATTTCATCGATTAAAACCTCCACATGTAAAAAATGCTTTACAAGACTATGATAAACATATATCATTTGTGACTAGAATTTCAAGAAATTTCAGAGAAGGTGTATAAATGTTGCAATTCGAAAAATCCGGCCAGCTTCAGGACCTGCCCAAGCAGTTTTTTGCTTCACTAGTCGCAAAAGTCAATGCAATAACGGAGCAAGGACATGATGTCATTAATTTAGGCCAGGGAAACCCTGATCAGCCGACGCCAGAACATATCGTGAAAAGTTTGCAGTCGGCTGCTGAAAAAACGATTAATCATAAATATTCGCCATTCCGGGGACATCAATATTTAAAAGATGCTGCCGCCGTCTTTTATGAACGAGAATACGGTGTCAAGCTGGATCCGAATAGCGAAGTGGCGATTCTCTTCGGGGGGAAGGCAGGTCTTGTCGAACTGCCGCAGTGTTTATTGAATCCAGGTGATACGATCCTAGTTCCAGATCCCGGCTATCCCGATTATCTTTCCGGAGTTGTTTTAGCCCGGGCAAAGACCGAACTCATGCCTCTGACAGAAGAAAATGGTTTTCTTCCGAAATATGATGAAATACATAAAGAAGTACTTGATAAAGCCAAAATGATGTTCTTGAACTATCCGAATAATCCCACAGGTGCTTCTGCAACTGATAGTTTCTTTGATGAAACCGTCTCCTTCGCAAAAGAGCATTCCATTTGTGTGGTCCACGATTTCGCTTATGGCGCGATCGGATTCGACGGAAAAAAACCGATAAGCTTTCTCCAATCGGAGGGAGCGAAGGATGTAGGAATAGAAATATACACACTATCGAAAACATACAATATGGCAGGATGGAGAGTAGGCTTCGCAGTGGGGAATAAGAGTGTAATAGAAGCTCTTGAACTATTGCAAGACCATCTTTATGTGAGTCTTTTCCCGGCGATACAAGAAGCTGCGGCAAGTGCTTTGCTTGATTCGCAGAGCTGTGTAGAGCAGTTAGTGCAGATGTACGAAGGACGAAGGAATGTTTTCATTGAGGGATTGAGGGCAATCGGCTGGGATGTCAAAGCGCCTGCGGCATCGTTTTTTGCCTGGCTCAAGGTACCTAAAGGTTTTACGTCAGAGAGTTTTGCAGACTATTTATTAGCGCATGCCCACGTAGCTGTTGCCGCAGGGAATGGATTCGGTGAATTTGGCGAAGGTTACGTCAGGGTAGGGCTGCTGACCTCGGAAGAACGGCTTGAAGAGGCTGTGGAACGAATACGTACATTAAACTTATTTTAACGATGGATTGAGGTATCCGACTTATTCACCGTTAAAATAGTTAAAACTTATTGACAAAGTAGGGATTACCTGTCAGAATACAAAATAAATTCTTAATCTTTCGATACTTGAATGCAATTTATATATCAGCGTTTTCTTATTTTGAGCAGGTGGAGGGACTAGCCCTATGA
>NZ_JBHVQU010000223.1:0-5691 GCF_042886655.1 Peribacillus sp. NPDC058002
TCAACCACACCGCTTTACTTGGTAAATAGCAACAAAGTATGCGAAAACAGCCTTATTGATTAATGATAATGGAACCATGCTAATAAATCGAATGAAAAATAAGCTCGCCCAATAGAAGGGAGAGCTTATTTTTGGTGTACTCCTAACAGCTACTCCAAAGACTTTATTGCCAGTCCCAAATTATTTGCCACTGTTGTATAAAACTCCACATTTTTCTTATTATACGTCATCTTATTTTTCAGGATCCTTTTAATATTCACCAATTGATAATCATTGTAGCGAATGAACACCGTAAATAACGACTTTTCCATTTTATCAATTTCATCTAATGAAACAGTGAAATGGCCTCTATTACCTTCTATTTGAACTCCGCAATTGATTTCATTGTCAATTCTTGTCCTGTCACGTATCAATACAGAATCTATGTTGTCTATATCATCACCATAAATCTCAAAACTTTGGTGGTAGACATTATCCATAATATAAGAATCCAGGGCACGAGCAAGCATCGGTATCCTGACAAAGCGATATTCGTCATTCAGAAATGGAAGTTCATAATAAGGTAAACCATCTTTTATATGGTATTTTTTATTGGAATCTCGCTTTAACCATTCAAACAACTTTATGAAATCATCAATACGATCCTCCATGAATAATTCAAGTGCCAATTTATAAATAGGTACTTTGAATTCATTCTTGAAGTCATATGACAAGTTTTTCGCAGTTTCGACAGCTTCCCCTAATAGTTCAATAAAATCTTCTTTATTCTTGGATTTCACAAAGGTTTGACTGTCGAACGTTTTTACAATGTCGTACTCATAAATCCGGTTAAGAGCCACCCTTTTCAATTCAATGGCCGTATCCTTGGATTGAATATACTTTATTATATCAACATCCGCTTTTCTTTTTTCTAACATATTCGTAACACGTGTTAAAGAAGATGAGTTTTCCGAAGTCCTATTGACATAATAAATAGGTTTTTTAGTAGTTGATACAGCTCTAACTTTAAAGAAAACATCAGTAAAAAACCATTTATCTTCACCGAATTTCATATTCGGAAAACCAATTTCATTTTCTTTAACCATATGCAGGTTCATCATCCTGGCCGTTGGACCCATATGATAAAAAAAGTGCGGTACATCCATCGGGGTGATGCTTCTTCTTTCTTTAATGGAAGCAAACTCCCCGATCACACTCTCTGACTCAGATTCGACTTTTACCGTTTTGCCCACTACATAATCATCACCGGTTTCCTCCAGGATGTTATAGAGGCTTTCCAGTCCATCATGGGCAAGCCAGTCATCCGCGTCTAAAAAAGTGATATATTTGGATGTTCCCAATTCTATTCCAATGTTCCTAGGGGTCCCAGGTGACCCATTGTTTTCTTGAAGGGTAACGGAACAGATATTTTTATATTTAGCCGTATACTCTTGAATGATTTTATTGGTACCATCAGTCGAACAATCATCAATGATGATATATTCAATCTGATCCATGCCCATGGTTTGATTGATCACTGATTCAATCGTTTTCCTGATGAATTTTTCAGCATTGTATGCTGCAGTGACTACAGTGACTTTTTTTCCTTTTCCTAAAAATTTATTCCTTAAGCTTACAGGATTATTTTTTATTGGTATATTGCTCTTTAAAAGTTCCCTCGCTTTTTGACGCACCAAGAAATTCATACGATTCCTCTCCTTTTATTTCTAGAGGTAACATAGATGTTTCGACCAGGCAGCCAATTTACCAGCTACTTAAAAGCAACAATACCCTTTATTAAAGGAATCAATCATTAAAAAATTTATCCACGATTCTCTGTGTAGCTTTACCGTCCTCTATTCCACAATACTTCTCTCTAAATAAACCATATCTCTCTTTATATTGCATGTTTATTTTATCGATATTGGTAATAGTTTCAATAATATCCTCGGTTGTTTTTAAAAATGGACCAGGTGCTTCCTTTTCAAAATCCATATAGAATCCACGGATGTTATCTCTGTAATCTTCCAGATCATACGTGTAATACAAAATCGGCCGAGCGGTATTAGCGAAATCGAACATTACTGAAGAATAATCTGTAATCAATATATCGGAAATCAGGTAAAGTTCCTGAATATCTGAATAATTGGATACGTTTATCACAAAATCCTCAAATTCACTCGGGATGCTGAGATTATTACTGATTACAACATGCATCCTTAATAACAGGATATATTCATCTCCTAGTTCTTCCTTCATTCTTTCCAAATCAAATTTCAGCTCGAAAATAAATTTATTGTTTTTCGATGTTTGATTATCCCGGAATGTAGGAGCATATAAGATGACTTTTTTCCCTTTTGGTATCTTCAGTTTTTCCATCACCGACTTGGCGATTATTGAAGAATCTTCCCTGTAAAACAAATCATTTCTTGGATATCCCGTTTCCAATATTTCACCTTCATATTTGAAAGCACTTCTGAAGGCCGTGGATGCGTATGGACTTGGGGATATTAAATAATCCCAAGTTCTCGTTGCACCATGCACTCGATTTAAGTACCCATCGTCTCTTCCTTGAATATTGTCTATATCAAATAGCATTTTTTTCAAAGGGGTACCATGCCAAGTCTGAATATAAGTCGTTTCCTTCCTTTTGCTTAAATAGGTAGGGAAGTTTTGATTATTTATCCAATAACCTGCTTTGGCTAAATAATAATAGTATTCCGGACTTAAGCGTTTTATCAGCTTTGTATTCTTTCCTTTTATCGGTAAATTACCATTATACACCCAAACTTTTTTATATTTATTATCCCTTTTGACCAGTTCTTCATAGATATACTTGGGGCTATCGGCGAATTGCTTCCCTATCCCACTTTCAAAAAGAATAAGGTTCCGGTCAACCGGGATAACCCTGGACATGATTTTATAAACTTTTTTCATGACAGGGAAATATCTATCACTTTTCCTAAACCGATTCAAAATGAGTTTGGATATCGGATGGTTATATAATTTAGTTAGTGAATTTTGATCTTTTTCTGCATTTTGAATCACTTCGAATATCCTTGAATTAGAATGGACATCGCGATATTTAATAAAACGGTTGGCCTTGTCCATATACTTCTTCTTCATGACAAAATCTGTATTGGCATATTCGGCTAATACACCCAATAATTCATCCAATTCATTCACGATTTCACCAGGAAGATCGTTATCCAAATCCAAATGTGAAGGTCTTTTCCCTATGAAATGATCTCTATCAAATTGATAGTAGATAACCGGTTTATGCAGAAAACTAAAGTCAAAAGCAACACTTGAATAGTCCGTGATCATAATCGCACTTTCCTTGATTAATCTTTGGACATCCACTTCCCCCTGACTAATTACCCTAACAGGGGCATCCTTAAAATAAGATGTGAATTTCTGCATATTAGGGTGAAGGCAAAAAATGATTTCAAACCCTTCTTTTTTAGATAAATCATGTAATACCGGGTGATTCACTAATTTCTGATACCTTTCAAAATACTCGCTTTCCAAAAATATTTCATCGGAAGTAATCCAATCTCTCCATGTTGGAATGATCAATAATTGCCTCTTTGTTGAAACATCATCCTTAAACAGCGAGTCGAACCTCGAAAGTCCCGTCGCGAATACTTCTTTTTCGTTGTAACCAAAATCAGTTACAATCATATCCTTTTCAAAATCTGAACTTACCAGAAAAACATCCGTACTAAAACCGGAGACTGCATTTTTCCCGTAGTTTGCCACCATATTCTTAGTGCCCATAACACCATGTTGAAGAAAAACCTTAACTCCCTTGACACGATTTTTAAATTCGGATGTCCTTAAAGGATATAAATAATCCGGGTGATGTGATGAAATGATACGTGTCGATTCCATCGTCTTTTTAATATGATCCTTTGACTTGAAATAAAGTACATTTCCAAAGGGTTCGACGTTCTTGGCTTCCACGGAATTTTCCTCTATTACATAATACACTTCTTTTTCTGGATGATTTTCCCTCATATATTTAAAAAAGTGATATCCGGTATCCTGGGCTTTATACGTTCTTTCTCCAACTAGCCAGACATCCTTTTTCTGTTTAAATAAAGTTAGGAATCTCCTCCATCCCATCATCCTTTTTAGATACCTATAACTTTCTGTAGTGAAGTTAAACACTTCCAAAGATAAATTGGATGCTTTAAAGGTATAGTAAGGATTGACGATAGCCACTCCATCATTCGAGCTGACATCGGTCTCTTTAGTAAATAATTTAGTTCTGGTGGTTGGTCTTCCGACGCGTACCATTTTCGGCTCTTCCTGATCATGTAAATGTAGTCTCATGTAAATGTCATATACATCATCTTCCAATTCCGCACTGACTAACTGTTCTAGATCCAATCTCAAATCATATATATAACGATTAAGTCCATATTTCTTAATATTCATTTCCTCATTATGAATAAAAGATATATTTGCCTGATATTCTTTGGAACTTTGCCTTCCTTTTACAAGGCCCTCGCCTTTTATGATTCTTGAATGCTTGGTGAAAATTTGACCATTAATTTGCATGGTTTTCGACTTATTTTTAATTTTTTCAATTTGAGACTTAATCGAAATTTTAGGGACCATATTAAAGTAAAGAGATAAATTTCCTTTATTCGTTATAGAGAATAAACTTTGGTTATCTTCATATTTGTAGATACTCAAATTGTTCGCGTGCGTTTCCTGGAAACGCCCGAGACGAATTGGATATTCGATATGAACCTGTTCGTTCACTTCTACATATTCGGCTTTATGTTCGATACTAAGTATCGTTTTTTTGCTCAGCCTTTCAACCGGAACGGAAACCTTTATGTAACAGTCATAAACAGTCGGTTCAACATCTTCTAATTTCCGCATTAAATCCTTCATATCTACTTTAAACTCAAATTTAGATGTGCTCACTGATTCAGCTATTTTTATTTTTTGATCTTCATTATCCCTAGAATATAGCCATAGTTCTTTTGCGCAATAATGTTCTATTGAAAATTGCCCTTTTATCAACAGTTTATTTTCCTCTTGCACAATGGTCAGAACTTGTTTCAGCTTAATTTTAGAAGCTTTTTTTGCTTTCCCTTTTCCAAGAAGCTTTTTAATCATTTTAGACCACCTATAACAAATTATTATTTAAATAAAAATGAATCATTCATTGTACTTTAAAATCATAAACTTTTTTCGGTTTTTCCTCAATATCATTAAACAGACAGGCGTTACGTCCATAAATTCCCTTTAATTCCTCAGAAAAACAAAAAAGACAATATTGGTTAGTTCGAGACTGAAAATGAACATACTAAAACTAAAAACATTTCGTAAATATACTCGTTCTTCCATGTTGCCAGAATGGAAAGGGAATAGCAAAAACATGTTTCTAATTGCAAAGAAGTCTTCTAACATCAAAGTGAACGCTTTCAAAACAGCCAACTGTTATACTTGCACTTCTATATAAATGTGAAGCGATAGATTGATGGCCTATACTTGCCCCCCTCCCGCCGTTTCACCTTCACCATTAACAAGGATTTATGATGCTCCTCTAGTTGTTCTCTCCTAAACGTGGTAAAATTGTGAATGGCTTATTTTGATGGCAGCAAGATGAAATTTTCTTATCATATCGTTCATTTTAAGAATAAATACCATTCAGTATAAACCATGCATTTCTATAGATGCTTTATTATGCCC
>NZ_JBHVQU010000224.1:0-5672 GCF_042886655.1 Peribacillus sp. NPDC058002
GGAGAGTATTGCCCAAAGGGCCGTTCACAAAAGTTAATAAAGTGAAAATTTGGCTGTCCTGGTGGCAGTTTTTTTTACTGTGTTCCAAACTCACGAGTAAAAGCCCTGAACTCACGAGTATTTGCTCGAAACTCACGAGTATTCGACGTATAAGTAGAAAAATGCTGCCAATCTACTTTTTCATTGAATTTATATAGGATAAAAGAAAGAAAAAGCGTTGATTTTGATATCGAATTCGTTTTTTATAGTTTCAAAGACTGAAAATTTGTATAATGGGTGAGATGGATTTAATTGAATGTACATATAGGAGGGGCAAGGATGAGTAAGCTTAATGGCAGGACCGTTGCTTTATTGGGAGCGAGGAAGACGGAAGAACTTAGTAAAATCGTTCAAAATCTTGGGGGAGTCCCGTTCGTTCGCCCGGCACAGGGGACGGTATTCCTGGATGATTCCCATTTGGAAGAAGATGTCGCCCGGTTGCTGGCAGGGGAGTTCGATTGGATCATCCTGACGACGGGAGTGGGGACGGAATTATTATATAAAACGGCAGTGAAGATGGAAGCGGGAGATCGTTTCATTGAAGCTTTACAGTCCATGAAAATTGCAGCCAGGGGCTATAAAACGGTGAATATGCTGAAAAAGCTTGGCCTGCAGCCGTTAATCCGGGATGATGATGGCAGTACGGCAGGGCTTGTTCGCAATCTGGAAGGCCATCTGCCTGAAGGTGTAAAGGTCGCTTTGCAGCTTCACGGCGATCCGGCGCCTCTTTTGATGAACTGGTTGGATGAACAAAAAGTGGAATATAAAGAAATCCTGCCATATGAACATATACCGCCCAAAAAAGAAACGATGCAACAGCTGATCCAAGAAATCCTTGAAGGCAAAATCGATTCGGTTGTGTTCACAAGTGCACCGCAGCCGCGAAATTTAATGAGTTTTGTCCGTGAACAAGGTGTGGAGGATAAGATAACCGACCTGTTTGCATCAGATGTAATTGCTCTTGCGGTCGGAAAGGTAACGGCGCAGGTGATAATCGATGAAGGGATCGAGCGGGTCATATATCCTGAAGATCAGCGGATGGGCAGTGCAATGGTGGAGCTGGTGAAATATTATCAGGGAATAGCAAGCAGATAGGAGTGAATTCGGCATGACCAAGGGCAAGGTCTATTTTGTGGGTGCTGGTCCGGGTGATGTGGGCCTTATTAGCGTAAAAGGTCAAAAAGCGATTGAAAAAGCGGACATCATTTTATATGACAGATTGCTTAATCCAAAGCTGTTGGAGGCTGCCGCCCTCGATTGTGAATTGATATATTGTGGCAAGACACCTTATACGAATGGCATCAGTCAAGGGGAAATCAATGAGCTGCTTGTTTCCAAAGCAATGGCAGGGCACCGGGTCGTCCGCTTGAAAGGCGGGGATCCTTCCGTTTTTGGAAGAGTAGGGGAGGAAGCCGAATCGTTGAAAGATGTGGGAATCCCATTCGAAGTCATTCCAGGGGTTACGTCCAGCATTGCTGCATCCATGTACGCGGGAGTCCCCGTCACGCATCGGGATTATGGACGTTCCTTTGCGATGGTGACGGGCCATGACCAAACGAAGAAGGATATGGATTGGAACGGGCTTGTGAATAGCATCGATACGGTTGCCTTTTATATGGGTGTGGCCAACCTTCCGTATATCCGTGAAAATTTGATCAATCATGGAAAGCCGGGGAATACACCGGCACTCGTCATACAATGGGGCACTTATGGAAGACAGGAAAGTGTTGAAGGGACTTTGGATGATATCGTTGAAAGGGTGAGTGAAAGGTCGCTTGGCAATCCTGCGATCACCTTGGTCGGGGATATCATTTCACTAAGGGGAAAACTGCAATGGTTCGAAAAGAAGCCACTGTTTGGGCAACGGTTTTTAGTGGCCCGGACCGGGACGGCAAAAAGTTCCTTGGCAGAAACTCTGCATGAACTTGGCGGCGAAGTCATCGAGTTTCCTAAATGGAATGCGGCCAAAGTGAAAATAGATGAAAGTCAGCTGCTCTCTTTACTTTTGTATGATCGGATTCTCTTCACTTCTCCCGAAAGTGTCCATGGATTCTTGGATTCACTCATTGAACATGCTATTGATTTCCGCCGGATTTCTTCTAAACTTTATGTGTTATCAAGGAAATCGAAAAAGGCTTTACAGCAACGGGGACTGATGGCCGAGCTCAAATCCGAGATGTCGGAAGCCGGAACCTTATTGGTTGTTGGTGATCGAAACAGAGATCAAAGAGACCTTGCTCATGGGAACGGAGACTATTTTCAATCAGTCGATAAATCCGTCGATGAAAGATTTCTTGAAATCCTTCCGAGAATGCTGGAAGGGGTAGCTGTCGGAACGGTACTATTTTCGAATCGGCATTCAGTTGATATGCTGATGCAATATGGGGAAAAGGCAGACGTGGATGTTGAAGGGCTGCTAAATCAAGCCCTCATCGGGGTAATCGGGGAAAGTACCGGCGATAGACTTAAAGACTATGGATTTACATTGGACATGATGCCGAAAGAACCGTCTGTCGAACAATTGGTGGAGTTGATCTTGAATAGGAATGTTTTTTAGGCTCTGATGAAAACAGAGTCTATTTCCTATGGAGGGGATTGGTGATACATACCCGTAGAAATGTTCTAGGGTGATTTCATGTTTAATATGGGCGATATTTTATGGCAATTATTCTTCATTGCCCTGCTGGTTCCGTTATTCGTAATGATTGTGAAGGCGTCCGTTTATTTATAAAACATATGACAAAGGTGATTAACCTGGAAAGTAAAAGAGATGAATATATGATCGATTGAAAAAAGGGAATGGAGTTGGTCAACTTTACCAAATGGACGTTCATAAGATTTTGGGGAGTAAGGAATAAAAGTCTTTTATTTCTTCACAGATTGGGTATTATATATACGTGACTTTTCCAGGGAGGCGAAGTAAATGAAACGGACATGGGAATTCGTATTAAGTATCTTAGGTGTGGGTATCGCTGTGATTTTTTTAATCATGACGATCATAGCGGCCGTTTATCTCAACAGTATCGATATGAAAGAAATGATGGACTACTCTTTAATGACAGATTCAGAGTTTTCCTCGTCTGAGGTAGATATGTCGATCAAGTTGTTCATGGGCATACTATGGGCTGGAATCATATCGCTGTTCATTGCATTGGCGGGCGGTTTGATCTCTATCTTTCTATTAAAAGGCGGCAAAGCGAAGGGAGCCGGAATCTTATTGATCATTACGGGCATTCTGACGGTCTTTCATGTTTGGCCGCTTTTTTTCTTCATCATACCGGGTATCATGTGCCTTGTAAGGAAGCCGAGGGAAACGGTGGAAGTGATCGTATGATCCGGCACTATACATAGTGTAATTTGAAAACAAAGGAGCTGACCCGAAAATGCGGGTCAGCTCCTTTGTGCTGTGAGGATATTTTAGGGGGATATTCCTATTTGTACCTGAAATCATCAGTCTATCATGTTACTATTATTATAGATTTAAATATAAATAGACTGGAGTTCAATCAATGAGGATACCTTTAATGAAGGTTGGGGCACTGACCTGTTTAACGCTCGGTTTGTTCAATGGACAGGCTTTTGCGGAGTCTGGAATAACCAATGCGTGTTCATCATTCGGTAAGATTCAATCCAA
This sequence comes from Peribacillus sp. NPDC058002, assembly GCF_042886655.1. NCBI lineage: Bacteria > Bacillati > Bacillota > Bacilli > Caryophanales > Bacillaceae > Peribacillus > Peribacillus sp. NPDC058002. The sequence goes on from NZ_JBHVQU010000224.1 coordinate 3,674, forward strand.
TGAAAATCCTTCCCATAGGCAAATTAACTGCTTACTGACGAATGCGGCAATAGAGGCCGAAATCCCCCCTGAAGTGGTAAAAGCGGTGGCTACGCAGGAAAACGGGGATTGGAGGCAGTTTAATGAGGACGGTACACCGAATAAATCCGGCGATGGCGGTATCGGTCTAATGCAGCTTACCAATAAAAGTGGGTATGACCAGAAAAAGCTGGAAAATGATATAGTCTACAATATCGAGGCAGGCGTCGAGGTGTTGAATGGCATGTATTCAAGAAGGGATTTGCCCAAGATCAAAGGTGCAGGACGAAGGGTCATCGAAAATTGGTATTTCCCTGTCATGGCATACAACGGGACAAAACCGGTTAACAGTCCTCTTTACCAAGAAAACGGGAAAATAAATCCGAATGCCTATCAAGAGGAAGTTTTTGCCGAGATAGAAAAACAAAGTTATTTGGATGGCACAAAACTGGCCAAATATCCATTCAAAACAACGGACTTTCAATATGATCGGGAAAGCACCGAAAATATCATCTTTAAAAATCTTGAATACACACTGACAGATCAAACGCATGACTCTGTTTATTGGTTCAAGGCCGGAGACAAAGTTTTGACGACATCCAGTGCGAATATCAGGAAAGAAATAAGCACTACGGCAGGAGCGGTGCTTGTGCCACCCAATACAAGCTTGATCATCAAAGGGAATTTTGACTATCACGAATCTAAAGGAAATAAATTTGTCTTTTACCCCGTACAAACGGAAGACAAGGGTATTAAGGGATATGTTTCATCGGCTTACATATCCAATAGGCCATCAGGTGTCGTGCCCATCAAGGATACGAATAAACCTGTGATTTCAGGAGCAACTGGTAAATCGATACCATTCAACTCAACTTTCAATCCCAAAACCAGCGTAAAGGCGAAGGATGATAAAGATGGTGACTTAACGAGTGCCATACGTGTGGAAGGTAAGGTGGATACCAAGAAAGTGGGCACCTATACTTTAACTTATACGGTAGCGGACAAAGCTGGGAATGTTGCCAAGGTCATAAGGAAAATAACCGTTTATGACAAAGTCAAGCCGGTGATTTCCGGTGCCGGGAATAAAACCATCAAACTTAATTCTTCATTCAATCCAAAAACAAACGTGAGTGCCAAGGATAATGCCGATGGCAGCTTGACTAGTAAAATCAAAGTGACGGGTACAGTGAATACGAAGAAAAAGGGGACCTATACATTGAAGTATACGGTCACCGATTCATCGAAAAATGCAGCGACAGTCACAAGAAAGATCACGATAGACGGCACCAAGCCAGTCATCTCGGGAGCCAATAGTAAAACCGTCGGCTATTATTCGACATTCAACCCTAAATCAGGCGTATCCGCGAAAGATAACCTGGATGGCAACATGACTAGTAAAATAAAGGTGACAGGTACGATAAATACAAAGAAAAAAGGAACGTATACATTAAAGTATACAGTCACTGATTCATCAAAAAATACTGCGACAGTCACAAGAAAGATTACGGTAGACAGCACCAAGCCGGTCATTTCCGGTGCAAAAAGCAAAACCATTGCCTATAACTCGACATTCAATCCTAAATCAGGTGTATCCGCGAAAGATAATCTTGATGGAAGTTTAACAAGTGAGATCAAAATAACAGGGACTGTGAATACGAAGAAAAAAGGCACCTATACATTGACTTACACAGTTACGGATAAATCGAAGAACAAGGCAGAAGTAAAACGGAAAATCACTGTTAAATAGAAGGGGAAAAGTCAATTTCACAATACATTTTTACCGTGAATTCACACATGAATTCACGTTTTTTATTTCCTTGTTTTACTACATGCCAATTCCGAATATGGAAATAATTATTGTTCAATGCGAATTTAACGGTGAATATCATGTGATTTTTACTGTGAATTACGAAGGATATTATTTATTTTAAGTAGGTTCTGTTATTTTTCGTTGTTGTTTTCTTTTATTAAACTATTCGGA
>NZ_JBHVQU010000225.1:0-5640 GCF_042886655.1 Peribacillus sp. NPDC058002
ATATTATAAATATATAATATGCATATTAATTAACAGCCTCTTTTAATTCCTTACCAGGTTTAAAAGCAGGAACTTTGGAAGCCGCAATTTGTATTTCTTCTCCTGTTTGTGGGTTTCTACCCGTTCGAGCTGCTCGGTCGCGCACTTCAAATGTACCAAATCCAACTAATTGAATTCTCTCCTCTTTAGCGAGCGTATTGGAGATTGTTTCAAACAATGCATCCACTACTTTTTTCGCGTCTCCCTTTGTTAGTTCTGCTTGTGTTGCTACAGTATTTACTAAATCAGTTTTGTTCATAGTCAAGCACCTTTTCCTTTATTCTTATTTAATATGTAGAGATGAGAACATAACATATCTTTTATAAGTCTGTCACTTTCTAAGGGCGAAAATAGGCAAAAAAATCTAGACTAGCTCTTTTTATATGCTCCTTATTATGTTAACTAGATTTACATATCGTATACTTCTTTAAAACAAGTCAATTATTGAAAAAATAACTTCTACATATAAGAGAGATATTAAGAATAAATTTTAGTTTAGCTTTTTTCTCTATACAAAAGTCATATAATTTTTTCAAGTGCATAACCAGCCAAATTAAGTGATTAAAAGAAATTGTCTATCAACATATCAAATTCGTTATTAAAATGGGGCCATTATTCAATTTAAGGGTTCAATTCTACACATGAATCGTAAATTTATAAAAAATAATCAAACCAATATTCTCCTCTATACGTTTATATATAGTGAAGGGAGCAAAATCCGACTAAAAATATTTTCAAAGGGAGGTGGTTGGGGAAACCTGCAGCATATTGATAGGCATTCGATTCTCCTGTTCATCTGGATTAAAGGAAACATTTATCAAGAACATAATTTCACAAAGCGAAGAAATGTTAAGACCTTCTCCTTCAATATAATTCAGGATGAGTCAAAAAGTACAAGCTTTAAATGCTAAATCAGACGAAGTGGGAAAGTATTTAATCGACCAAAAAGGATGACACTTTATTATTTCACAAAAAGTGATTCAAGCGTCAGTACTTGCAAAGGTCAAGGTAGTGAAAATTGGCCGCTTTTCCATGCAGATAACATCATCTCCTCCAAATGGGATAAGTAGCAAAAAAGTTGTTTAAGTTAGAAAACTTGAACAAGCAAAAAACCATTCATATTTTTGAACAGATGAAAGATAAAAATAGTATGTCCAGAGGTGGATTAAAATGAAAAAATTTAGTTGTTTTTTAGTGGTGATGATTTTTATGCTTTTAATGGCAGCTGGCTGCAGCTCTAATGTTAACGATGAAAAAGCCAATGAAGAGCAAACAGAATTAACAGAAGCCGGAGCAGACAGAGAACAACCAGAAAAGCAGACTGTGGAAGAGGCAACAAGTGAAGACATGCCAGCTTTTCTTTCAAGCGGTAGCGAAGAAGTGATCATTTCACTGCTGGAACTTAAGGCCAATATAGAAACAGAGTCTGAAAATACCGAGCAAATCCAAACAACAGGTAAAGACCTGGAAGAAAGTTGGGATTCAATAGAAAAACAAGTAGAGGAACAGCACCCTGTAGATTATAAAAACATCGAAGAAAGTCTTTATCCACTCATCAATGAAATAAAAAAGGATCAATCAGATGTGGTAAAAATAAAGCAGTTAACTAATGACACGACAGAAAAAATGAAGGCATTTCAAGAAAAAGTAGCATCTGCTTCTTCAAAATAGTCATTATGGTGAATTAGAAATCTATGCAGTAAACAAGCCCCAACCTTGTTCATCAAAGGGCAGGGCTTTTTGGGTATGCAGAAGTAATTTGACTGCAACGTTTGTATACACATGTTATCTTCAATACACCATAATGTATCTGTTTTACGGCTTAAGGCTTTTGCTGATACTGCTAAAAGAACAAGAAAAATGGACTGCTGAAACAGTCCATCGTTATTCAATTCTTGCGCCAAATCAATAATTATAAAATATCCAAAGAAACTGTTTTGGGGTGGCTTTTCCACCTTGACTTTTAATTATTCAAAAATAATTTCCGTACGGTAAATCTCGTCTAAGCTTTTACCTTGAGCTCGCTTCAACACTTCTATCCTTGCATTCAATTGTTTGGCCATAAAAGCTTGACTATCTGATTTTTTTACACCAAAAAGAACCTCTCCCTGTTTTTTATTTAGCGGTAGTATTTATCCCTTAATGCAAGTGCATATCTAACTGATTGCTCTGCACCTTTTTCTTGATCGACAATCATTTGTTCTAGAAGTTCTGCTGGCGGATAATAGTAATCCAATGGTTTAATTACATTTAAATCATAAGGAGGTTGTTCCACCTTAAATGCTCCTTCGCCTACTGCAAAGACTCCGCCTGTACCAGGCTCTCTCTTAAAATGGATGGCATACGGGAAGCACATTTCAACGTTGATTCTTGTCAACATTGAATTCTCAATCAATATTTTAAAACATTCTTCCAAATCGATATTGCCAGTCCCAGCAGGTACGCCACATACCCTGTAATCTTCGCCATCATGGACGATAATATGATCCTTAAAATGAGTTGTAAAGGCATATGGTGCTAATTTTCTTACAGCTTCAACCGGGTCCTCCCATGCCATCATTGCATTCCCGAAATCACAATGAGCACCCACCCAAGGGCTGTTGACTTCCTTGATGATTTGAATCACTTCATCCGTTAACTCTTCCTCGTGATTTTCAACAGCAAGCTTCATTCTATATTTTTTTAATAATGGTACAATCTGTTTAATATCTTCAGGAGCTCTTCTCAATCTGTCTGGATCATATTCTCCCATGCAGGTATACGTACGAATGACATCCGCTCCAATTCTATGCGCGGCCTCAATGACCTGTGTCAGATGGTTCGGATTGGTTCCATTTGTATCGATTTCGGCGAAAAATCCATACTTTTGAATTTCTTTTTTCACCTTGTCTAAGTATTCCGGTTCAAACGATTCTAATGCGCCAATTCCTGGTAACTCTGGCCATGGAACAATATTGATCATGACTCCATCTAATCCCAATTCGGCTGTTTTTCTGATAAAACCGAAAATATCCATTCGACCTGTAATAAACTGCAAATGAAAGCTTTCTGTCTCTAATCCCATTTTCATGTTTTACCCACCTTTATGTTAATTTATTGTACCGAGAAGAAATTAAACTAAATTTTGTTCGACTTCTATTTTCATTTGAATTAATTTCTACTTAACGACTTTGCTTATGAAAGTTCTCTTAAATAAGGGAAGAACCAGCATAAACGACGGAACATATTCTCCCCAAAAAAGAATAATTGGTCACCTTTTTACTTCGGCCATCAATTCAATTTCAATCATTGCATTCATAGGTAATTCTGCTACCTGAATGGTACTCCTAGCTGGAAAAGGTTTCGAAAAGTATTCCGCATAAATTTCATTTACAGTTTGAAAATCTGATAAATCAGTCACAAATATAGTTGTTTTCAAAACTGAATTCATTTCTAGACCTTTTTCTCTTAAAATGTGCTTTAAATTTTCTAAACATTGTCTTGCTTGGTCTTCAATGCCTATAGCTAATTTATTCGTATTAAGATTTAAAGGGAGTTGCCCCGAAATATAGAGAATCCCTTTTGATAATACCGCTTGGGAATATGGTCCAATAGGTTGTGGCGCATTCCTTGTTAAAACTGCTTCTTTCATAATAAAAATCTCCTTTTTATCTACATTATTTTTCTCGTAACTTTTTGACCGTTTGTACAGATTCTTTAATTTCATTATCTTGGGCCATAACATTTGTTCTAAAAGATCATCACTTGGATAGTATGTTGTTAAAGGATCAATCAGTTATTGATTGAAATACGGTTTTTACATCTTAAATGATCCTTTCCTTCCTTCGCTTACATGGATGACACATTTCTAAAATTATTCTGTGTAAAGTATGACTCCGGCTAATCCTAATTTTGCTGTTTTTCTGATAAAATCGAAAATATTCATTCAACCTATAATAAACTGCAAGTGAAAGCTTGCTGTTTCTAATCCAATTTTCATTTTGTTACCCAGATTTAAGCCAATTTATATATCGATAAAAAATTAAGCATTCATTTAATTATCTTCCAAATATCGGTTAGTTTGTTTTTTCTTTTTTAAAATTTTAACTGAATAGTTACTTATAATAAAACCTATAGCTGCAAATGCAATCATAATCAAAAATACATATCTATATCCAGTAATTCCAGGATTGTGATCCAGAATATTACCATACATGGCAAAGGCGAAAATTGAAGGAGCATAACCAACTAAACAAGCTACTGATACGGCAGCACCGCTTATCTCTTTTGGAATATCAATTTCATCTAATGGGGCAAAAAACACAGCCCGTTGAGTAAATACAATCGATCCGAAGCCAAGTGTCGCAATTATTCCTATATAAATATTCATTTTGTCATGTGGAAGCATAATAAAAATTATCATTGTAATAATGGATAAGAGAAATGTAAATCTAAGGTATTTTGTCGCTGATTTAAATTTTTTATCAACTAAGAATCCACCGATGGGACCGCCTATCATTTTTAATCCATATTGGTTTATAATCCCATATACACCTAATAACGCTACCGGCATTCCATAAATTTCTTGCAAGAACGGAATAAAGTAAGTTAAACCTGCGTAAACCGTATAAACGCAAAATATTGTAAATGAGGAAAACCAAAGTTTGGGAGTTTTAATTGCTTGCATCGCACCTTTCAAAGCTACTTTACTTTTACTAATTTCTTCTCCACCCTTATCAAACGTTTCAATGATATCGTCCTCTATAAAGAAATAACTAATGATACCAACAATAATTGTAATCAAGGCAAAGAATAAAATTGCGGCTCTGAAACCTAATGACTCAGATCCTAACCAAATAAATATACCTAGAGCAGAGAATGCAACGATTGTATCTACAACACCACGGCCAGCTTCAAGAAATCCAAACATCCTGCCTTGTTCGTCGGAGTCTCCAAGCAATTTAACGGTTTTTATCAATACTGGCCAAAAAGTAATCTCTGTAAATAAAGCCATTACTCCCCAAGAAGCTAAAATTCCATAATAACTTGGTATAGTAGATAAATAGATCCCAGTTGCACCTACACCAATCAATCCAATCGGAATTAACTTCCTTTTAGAAAATCTATCAGTGATGTACATGGAGACTACATAACCTAACATTTGCACAATAGCATATACAGATAATGCCAAACCTATTTGGGTATGTGAAAGATGAAAATATTTTTGCATCGGAACGTAAAAAGCATCTTTTAAGGATGATAATTTAAATATTGTTCCTCCTCCCAAAATTAAGATACATAAGGTAAACCATTTATTGACCTGCTTCTGTGCTACTGCCATAAACAATCCCCCCTCATAAATATGAAAATAATTAGCGGTATTCGTTAAAACTCAAAATTGGTGAATCCGTGAGAATATTTAAGAGCTTCACCCAAACGATTTCCAAAAGTCCTGCCATTATAATATATATCCAGGCCATTTTATCGCTCGCTCCTTCGGCATTGACACTTATTTTTGAACCACGAAGTTCTCCAAATATCGATAAATCGCATAAGCTACCCCATTTTCATCATTTTTAAGGGTTGTCGTTGTACAAACAGCTTTTATGACATCTTTCGCAT
>NZ_JBHVQU010000226.1:0-5620 GCF_042886655.1 Peribacillus sp. NPDC058002
GACATTAATGATGTTTAAAATAAGCTCAAAATGCTTATGATGCTCTTAAGGAGGTGTCTTTGTTGAAACGTTTCATATCTTTCATGATATACGGAATCATCGCCCTCGGAGTCCTCGGACTAATGAGCCGACTATTTAATGACCCGATTGGCTTTTTTAGAAACATTCTCATAATAGCCATTGTCGCAGGGATTATTTATATGATTTATACCGGATTAACAAAGGGAAAACCAGTTAAGAAAGAGCAGCAAGCATTCCGAAAGGCTGCCCGCCAATCGAAAAAAAGGCTAAAAAACCGAACTTCGAAAAAAGATAATGTGGCTAGCTTCTCTGCAGCAAAATCATCAAAGAAAATAAAATGGAGAAAGAAAACGGATAGTCACTTAACCGTCATCGAAGGGAAAAAGAATAAAAAGAAAAATCGGGCTTCTTTTTAAGAGCCCGATTTTTTATTTACAATCAATAAGTCCATTTTTTAAGGAATTCTCTCGTGCACTGCCTGCCCAGATTCATCAATTCCCCCTTTTTTTCATCATTCAGATTGAAATCCATTGCAGAAATTTCCTTCATCGGGATAAATACAATATTATGGACGTGTTTCTTGGAAATATATCGTGCATCATGGGCATCTTTCATCGTTTTAAATAATGCGGAGAACAATTCAACCGCATTATCGACCTCATGCGGTTTCCATATCTCATCGACACTTAGCCGCAAACCGATGACTGGCCTTTCCTTTCTTACATGATCGGAATTGAATAGCCACATTGGAAAATTGCTTAACACACCTCCATCTACAAAAAGGAACTTGCGTTTTCCGACATCAATTTTGACTGGCTCAAAAAAATAAGGAATGCTACAACTCATTCTTACTGCCTTTGCCACTGGAAAAGTGCTCGGATCAATGCCATAGTTCGGTAAATCATCAGGCAGTACCACCAATTTCCCATTTGTAATGTCAGAGCTTATGATTCTGAGGGATTTCGGTCGAATATCCTTAAAGGTGACTACATTCCTTTCGGCAAGTTTACCGGCGACCCATGTCTCCAGTGCGTTGCCTTTATAAAGGCCCAGTTTCCAGTATAGAAGGACCCATTTGGCAAACGGGATAGGCAAAATACCACGCCTTTTGTCCAGCAGGGCGCTTAAATCTATATCAAGAAAAAGCTTTTCCATTTCTTCACCTGTGTACCCAGCTGCTACGAAAGCTGCTATTATGGATCCTGCACTTGTACCGGCTGTTCGATGGAATATAAATCCCCGTTCTTCTAATTCCTGCAGGGCTCCCACTAAACCATAGCCTTTAATCCCGCCTCCGGAAAAAACGCCGTCAATAATCATAGCTGCCCTCCCCTAATCCGGTCTTTACATTTCTAAGCAGGATTAGAGCGATTTATGACAGTTTTTAATAGAAAATTGCCTTGATTCAGGTAAAATACTGAATTTCCGCTTTAGGGAAGAATTCCGCGATATACGCACGAATGGTCGTTTCCAGTTCTGCGGCTTCTTCTTTTTGATAAACATATTTACCAATTCCATATCGGCCCCATTTATATTTACGCTTTGTTTCGTCCAGTTCCAATTTTGTTTTCGGGTAGTTTTTTTGAATCACTTTTTTTGCTGGGCCAGTAAACCGATGCTGAATTAATTCGAAGGTCAAGTCAGGGATATCCACCCCATTCAAAGCCTCACTCAACCGTTCGAATAATTCATGGTAGCCCTCCTTCCATGCTTCATGACGATATATTGGAGCTACGATAAAACCGAGGGGATATCCTGCCCCTGCCACTTTACGTGCCGCTTCCATCCTTTCTTCGAAGCTCGAAGTTCCGGGCTCGAAATTCTTTATCACATAACGTGAATTTATACTGAAGCGAAATCTTGTTTTTCCATTATGTTCAGCATCCAACAGATGGTCGACATGATGAAATTTAGTTACGAATCTTAGAACCCCATATTCACTTTTCCCAAAATATTCTATGGCCCTTTTTAACGAATGTGTCAAATGGTCAATTCCGACGATGTCCGATGTACAGGCTGCCTCAAAACGGGTAATTTCGGGCTTTCTCTCATTTATATATTTTTCGGCTGCTTCGAAAATCTCTTCAAGATTCACATATGTCCTAATATATGGTTTTGATCCGAGTGTCGTCTGTAAATAACAATAGTGACAATGCCCCATACACCCTGTAGCAAGAGGTATGGCATATTCAGCAGATGGCTTTGAGGAATCGAATTTCAATGTTTTTCTGATTCCTACCACAAGCGTCGATTTGGCGACACGATATTTTTGCAGATCATTTTCTCCAGGTAGATCCCTAATTTGGTTATGCGATGTGGTCTCACGGATTTCAATGTTCAAATCTTCAAATTTCTTTTTTAATTCCCGGCCAAGCGGGTATTCCAGTGCCCTTGGCTCAATATATACTAACTGTGGCATAAATGGTTTCATTTCGATCTCCATTCTTTTATCGATTTGTTCATATTTTCAATCGAACTACACAATCTAATTCATAAGGATAGTTTTTCTTTATTCTGTTAGCCTCATGATTGTTTATACTTGGAAATTTAAAATGAAGGAGATGCGATATGGTTAATAAACGAGACTTCTTGACAAATGGAACGGGGAAACAAGCGATCACCGTCCAAACAGATAATAAATATCCAAATCCAAGGAATATACCTGGAGACTCGGTCGATGAATTTTCGGTATTGAAAGATGGCAACCAATATCTAGCTGAAAAGGAAATAGGGCAGCAAAATGAAAATGGTTGATTGAACGCAAAAAGAAGACCGAATTTACGAGGATTCGGTCTTCTTTTGCTATGTAACTGAACAGGCTGTTACTTGAAAAAGCCGTTAAGATAGCTTTGCAGCATACTTAACGACTTCCCTTTCATCAGCTTATAGCCCGCATTTCAATTGCGCTCCGCAATTCGTGCAAGTATTGCATCCGCCCATTTCCTGGACTTCACCTTTACGGCAGACCGGGCAAGTGTTACCCACTTCCGATCCAATTGTAACATTCGTCGAACGCAGTTCATTTATCGTATCGACCAAAACAACTTTCTTCTTAACTTCCACATCTGTCAATTCATCCATTTCAAGCTGCTCGTCCATTTGGTTTTCTTCCGCTTTGAGCGTAAGGACCTGACTGTCACGGCTTCCGTCCACATATACAGTACCGCCTTTTGCTCCGCCTTTATATAGACGTTCATATACTTTTTCAACTTGTTCGACCGTATATCCTTTTGGCGCATTGACTGTCTTACTGATCGAACTGTCAATCCAGCGCTGAATGATGCATTGAACATCAGCATGCGCTTCCGGTGCTAATTCCATAGCGGAAATGAACCATTTTGGAAGCTCTTCTGTATCGGCTTCCGGATGACGTTCCAAGTATTCCTGTACAATGTCAGCCTTCACCTCTATGAATTTACCCAGACGGCCGCTGCGGAAATACGTGAAAGAGAAATATGGTTCAAGACCTGTTGATACCCCAACCATCGTTCCTGTGCTTCCTGTAGGGGCCACTGTCAATAAATGAGAGTTACGGATGCCATGTGCAGCAACACTTTCCCTGATATCTTCCGGCATTTTTTCCATAAACCCAGTTTGGGTGAAACGTGTTCTAAGCTCATTGGTTTCTTCGTCCGTTGACCCGATCAGGAACGGGAAACTGCCTTTTTCTTGAGCAAGTTCCACGGAAGCCCTGTAAGCAGTAGTCGCAATCGTTTCAAACACCTTGTCAACCAGGATATTTCCTTCTTCAGAACCATATTCCGTTTCACAGTAAATCAACAGGTCATGCAGACCCATTACACCAAGTCCAACCCGTCGCTCGCCCAGTGCTTGTTTTTTGTTTTCATCCAAGAAATAAGGAGTTGCATCAATGACATTGTCCTGCATACGCACACCGACTTCGACGGTTTGCTTAAGTTTCTCGAAATTAACCGTTTTGCTATCTTTATCAGCCATTTCAGCCAAATTGACTGCCGCAAGGTTACATACTGAATATGGGGCCAATGGCTGTTCGCCACAAGGGTTCGTGGCAACGACCTGCTGACCGTATGCTTTGGCATTCGTCATTTCATTAGCATTATCGATAAAGAAAATTCCTGGTTCAGCAGAATATGTCGCACAAATGTTTATTAAGTTCCAAAGCTCTTTAGCTCGGATTTTACGGTAAACACGGACTTTGTGACCCATTTTTTCCCATTCGCGAACATCACCGACATTATGCCATTCTTCATTGTAAATGGCCATTTCTTCGGCATTATAGCTCTCTACATCAGGAAAACGCAATTCGTATTCCGCATCTTGTTCTGCCGCTTCCATAAATTCCTTAGTCAGGCAAATAGAGATATTGGCTCCAGTCAGAAAATCCGAATTATGGACACTGTACGTTCCACCTGTACGGATCTTTTCTTCTGCATCCCTAATGATTTTCTCACTGAACCCACCTTGGCCAGGAATCTCCTTATAATTGATGATCCCTTGATACATAGCCGTTTCCGGTTCCGTATGCGGCGTGAATTTCAATTTATCCGTCGCATATTTCTTGATGGCTTCATCTTTAGTGTTTTCGACTAGGTAACGCAGAATCCTTGGATTTTGCATTTTGGAAATGATGAACTCCGCAATATCAGGATGCCAATCAGCAAGCATGATCATTTGCGCGCCGCGTCTGCTGCCGCCCTGTTCAACAAGATGCGTCAGTTTCGCAATATCGTCAAGCCATGATACTGAACCCGAGGATTTTCCATTCACCCCTTTTGCCAGAGTGTTTCTTGGACGCAGTGTCGATCCGTTCGTACCCACTCCGCCGCCGCGGCTCATGATCTCCATCACTTGTTTCCTATGTTCTGAGATCCCTTCACGTGAATCCGGTACGAATGGCATTACATAGCAGTTGAAATAAGTAACGTCCGTATTGGAACCTGCACCGTATAATACTCGTCCTGCCGGGACAAAATTAAGGTTCTTTAATTCTTCATAGAATTTATTGAACCATTCCGTTCTTTTTTCTTCCGTGGTTTCCACTGATGCCAAGCCCGTTGCATTACGTTTCGCAATTTGTTCATAGTATATTTCAAGCGGCTTTTCGATTATATCCAACGGACGGTTAACAATTCCTGTCTCCACTTCTTCCGGATTATCCAATACGCCACGGAATTCTTCATCTACCAATACCTTGGCTTTTTTGGTTTCCCAATCAATTTCAACGATGTAACCGAGACCCCTTGCCGGGAATTTCGGATCTTCCTTAATCGTCAACACGACGAAATCGCCTGCCGAGAGTGTGATTTTTTCAGTATCCTTAAAAGAATAGCGGTCAAGCATGACTAGACGGGACACTCCCTTATGCGCCATTTTCATATCAGCAGTTACAGGGTGAACCTGGGGAAATAAAGAAATATCCTTATTCAACCTTTCTAGATCAACCTTTAAAGCTTCTTTTATTACAACCGACATAATTCCCTCTCCTTTATATGTTTCAAGATCCGTTCTTGCTGCCGCAAAAATCCTTATGTAGCCTTACATGTCCGTTTCGCTTAACAAGTACCCTAAATTTATCATAGCGAAACTCAAAAATCAATATATAGTGTCGCATTAAATA